>WJKZ01000131.1 GCA_014728785.1 Candidatus Omnitrophota bacterium | reverse complement strand
TCTCTTTTCTGCTTAAGCCGAATATTCCCATAATCCCTGTTTATTTATTCCGCAAAGGCTTCTCTGCCCCTTTCGTAGTAATCCCTTCCTTTATGAAAAATAAACCTTCTTAACGCATCCCTATCCTCATCTTTCATTTTTACAAATGTCAAACCGACTGCATACTTTTCCCCGGTAGGTAACGGATTGGCTCTTAAAACTTCAGCCCTTGCCATTACTTTTGCCTTCTCAGAAAGTTCTATTTTTACATTCACAAATGTTTTCTCCTCCAATTTCCTGTCTGCTATGAGAAGCAGCCCTCCTTCGGAAATATTTTTAGTAACTCCTGAAAAAACAGGTGACTGGAGTTTTATATCCTGGGGGTAAACGTCGGTTACATCAAACAAGGAAAATTCAACAATCAAAGCTATTTCCAGCCGGTAATACCATCTCAACTGAATTTTTTCAATTTTTCTGGGTTTGGATAACTTTATGTTCTTTTCTTTCAGCCATTCCTGAGAAACAACCTTAGAATTAAATTTAATTTTACCGCCGCCATAGCTGTAAACCTCAACGTTTACCGGAGTACCGTCAGACAATTCCAGAGAAGAAATACCCTTTGTGGGAGTAGCAATATACAGATAAGAATCATCTCTTTTTAAAACCTTTGTGAAATAAACCTCATGGATATTGTCTTCTGCTCTGAATATTACTTTATCCTGAGGCCTGATTGTCCTCCATATTATCTTTTCATCTCTGCTTAAACCGAAAATACCCATAATACAACTCCTATTAAGTAGAAATTTTACTGAGAGTATTAAAAATAAAACTTCTTAAAAGCTCTTTATCCTTGGGATTCATCCTGATGAATTCAACTCCCCAGCCGTATTTAGCCTCTCCTGACTCTATCCTGTTCACCCTGCATTTGGCTCTTATCGCAGAATCCGGGGAAAATTCAATTTTTGCATTTAAATAGGCTCCTTTTGTAATTGAGATGAATTTATCTATAACTAAAAGTGCTCCACCCTCGGATATATTCATAATTAATCCGGTGTGTATATAATCAGCTAAGTTCAGACCCACGCTGCTTTCTTTTTCACTTACCAGGGAAAACTCCACATTCAAAGAAACTTCTATACGCCTGTATCTTCTTAACTGAATCCAGGAAAGTTTCCGGGGAGAAGCTATCTTTATACGCTGTTCTCTAAACCACTCCTGCCCCGTAACTTTAGATGAAAATCTTATCTTGCCGTTCTGGGGGTTAAATACCTCCACTTCTATGTTTACTTCTGTATCCGGAGAGACATCCAGGAGTGCTTTCCCGATGTTAGGAGTCTTTATGTAAATGTAAAATTCATTTATCTCATCAACTGAGCTAAAGTAATCCTCTCCGTATCCCTGGCCCAGGGAAATCTTAACCTTGTCTCCCGGCTGGATACTATTCCATGCCTGTTTCTCTCTTTTCTTTAAACCGAATATCCCCATTTTAACTATAACCCTCCTTGTAACTGCTGCTGTCCTTAGATGAAAACATTATCATCTTCTGCGCCATCTGCCTGATATGAGTTGAGGATTTAGAACAAGAGTACCGCTGAACAAAGGGCTTTTTATTCTTTATACTTCTTATTACCTCAGGAGATAATACCAGGCTCCCCAGGTGCTCTACTCTCAAATCCAATAAATCTTTTGCTGCCCTTATGAATTTAGAGGCAATTTCACCGGCCTGATGAGGAGAATAAGCGTTGTTTACCAGGCAGTAAAAATTAGCAGTATTATTTGCCTCGAATATACTCTTAAGATTTTTGTAACCGTTAACTATGGAATCACGGGAAGGAGATATTACTATAACAACGTTTTTTAAAACCAGTGAAAACAACGCATTAATCTCGTTGATAAGAATAATATCACTCTGCCTGTTAAGTAGTTTTTCCATTTCTTTAAAAAAAGTAACTTTTATTTCGGTGTCCCAATCATAAATCGCCTGTATGGCCTCCAGGTCTCTTACGACTTTCAGTCTCTTATGGAAATCGTAGATTATATCATCGAATTGGCACCCCTTCTTTACGAAATCCTTAATACCCAGCGGAGCTTTTAATCCTAAAATCAAAGATGTGTTTATCTCTTTCGGGTGAGCGTCAAAAAGAACAATCCTTTTATTTAACTTGGCAAAAGTCGCTGCCAGATTAGCAGTTAGGTTGCAGAAAGATACCAACTCTTCTTTACAGCCTACCATAACAAAGGTTTTTTCATCCTCATACAAAATGCTTCTGACTATATTATGAAAACCTAAATCTATACCCTTAGCTCTCTTAGCTATAAGTTTTCTTAAACCGGCTGCCTGGTCAATATTCATAGATTCCTTCATTCTTCTATAAACCCTCTTTTCTTATAAGCTTAAATTGCCCTGCTTCTCAAGCTCCTTTTTTTTACTCCACCACCGCCCTTCTTCTCCTTTTAATACCAGCTGCATAAGATGATAGGCATCGGCGATTTCTATATCGTCGGGCACATTCTGTCCCGTAGTGACATAAGAAATCGGCCGGTCGATTTTATAGGATAAATTCAGTATATTGCCGTAAGCTTTGGCTTCATCGAGTTTAGTTAAAATAACCTTATGAATCTTCATTACGTTATAACAATTGTATATTTCTATCAAATCCTCCGGCCTGGTGGAAATATTCATCAAAAGATGCGTTTCGATATTAGGGCTCTGCCCCAAAAATTTTTTCAGGTCTTCCATACGCATTGCATCAAAAGGGTTACTCCCCGCGGTATCTATCAAAATCAGGTCTTTATCCTTGTTTTTATTAAGGTTAGCCAGCAATTCCTGGGGGTTAAAAACAACCTCAATAGGTATGCCTATTATCTCGGCATAAGTCTTTAACTGATCAACCGCTGCTATGCGGTAGGTATCTATGGTAATAAAAGCTACTCTTTTTCTCTCCATCAGAGAGAAATGAGCTGCCAGCTTAGCTACAGTGGTAGTCTTACCCACACCGGTAGGTCCGATAAAAGCGACTATTTTATTATCGCCGGCGGTAATCCCTCCGAAAACATCGGCATAGCGCAGGACATGTTTTATAAGGCTGTCTTCGATGTTTTGATCGCTTAAATCCTGTTCGGTAGAACGTTCCTGGAAATCTTTAAGTATATCCAGGGCTACCTCTTCTTCGACTCCCGCCTCACAAAGCTTTTCCTTAAAATCTCTGAGAGAGGGGTGAAGCATATTATCTTTTGCAACAGCAGGAGCTTGAGCCTTAAAACCCATTGTTTTTACTGCATCTTTTAACTCCTTTAATTCCCACCTGATCATCTCGAGCTTGGCCGAATCTACGGAAGATGAGCTTTCCTCGACTCCGGCAATAACCTCCAGCGACTTAACTGATTTTCTGAAAAAACGCCTGCCGGTAATTTCTTTTACGAATAGGATTTTAGCCTCCGGACCTAAATCCAATTTTATCCTGGCCATAACCTCCTGCATCGTTTTACCTTGATATCTTTTAACTTTCATAAGCAAATAAGTTTCTTAAGTCAACTCTCTTCGCCAACCGCTGTAGGCGAAGTATAACTTTCCTCATTAAAATTTTCTATCCTGCCTAAAACCTTTACTTCCTGCTCCGGAGGTATTTCCCTGTATGAAATCACCGCCAGGCTGGGAAAACTTCTTTCCGTGAGCCTGCGGAAGGGAAGGCGTAACTGGGGTGCTACCAAAACCACAGGCTGATATCCTCGTTTGAGTATCTCTTCCACTCCTTTGGTTACGCTCTGCAGAAACTTCTTTATAAAACCAGGTTCCCAGGAAATCTGATTCCCTTCCGGCTGAGAAGTAATCTTTTCTATCAATAAATGCTCTAATTCCGGACTAATAGTAGCCACATAGAGCACCTTATCTTTAGCTACGTACTGCTTGCAAATATGGCTGCCTAAAGCAGTCCTGACGGATTCTGTAAGCGAATCTATGTTTTTAGTAAAACGCACCGCATCGGCCAGTGTCTCACATATCGTAACCAGGTCCCTTATAGGGACTCTTTCGCTTAGAAGACCTTTTAGGACCTTTTGGATATCCCCTACATTCATAATATTGGGAACCAGCTCATCCACAAGAGCAGGATAATCCTTCTTCAAATTATCTATGAGATTCTGTGTATCCTGGCGGGTAAGAAGCTGTGGTGCGTGTTTTTTTATTACCTCGCTTAAGTGAGTAGAAATTACGGTGGGAATATCCACCACCGTATAGCCGTTCAGCTCAGCTCGCCTCCTTTGACTTTCCATAATCCATACACCCGGCAGGTTAAACACCGGCTCAGTCCCTGCCACTCCTCTTATCTCTTCTTTAACTTTACCTGGATTAATGGCAAGATAATGATTAAGCTGGACACTCTTTTTTGCTACCTCTATTCCTTTAACTTTTATGACATATTCATTTGGGCCAAGCTGGACGTTATCTCTGATTCTCACCGGGGGAACAACAAAGCCTAAATCCAAAGCCAGCTGTCTCCTTATAAGAGTTACCCGGTCAAGAAGGGTTCCCCCCTGTTCTGGATTTACGAGGGGAATCAAGCCATAACCTATCTCGAGTTCCGCAGGGTCGACTTTCAGCAAATTCATAACATTTTCGGGCTTGCGCTTAAGTACTGCTTCTTTCTCCTGTTGTTGCAGCTCTTCTTGTTGAGCCTTTTTTGAGGCATTCTTTAAAATATAAGCAATACCTCCGGTAGCGAAAGCTATAACCATAAAAGGTATTTTGGGAAGGGTAGGTATAAACAAAAAGGTGAACAATAGAATCGCCGCTACCACTAAAGCTTGTGGCTGGCTGAAAATCTGAGAAGACATATCTTTGCCGAAATCCCCTTCAAGAGATACACGGCTGACAATCATTCCCGCTCCGGTTGAGACAAGAAGAGCGGGGATTTGAACGGCAATACCGGCACCTATGGTCAACAGTATGTATGTCTTTAAAGCTTCCTGAATAGACAGGTTGTGCTGAAGCACCCCTACCACAAAACCTCCTACTATATTTATTATAACAATTATTATTGCCGCTATTGCATCGCCGCGGATAAAGCGGGCTGCTCCATCCATGGCCCCGTAAAAATCCGCTTCACTTTCAATATCTTCCCGCCTCGTCCTTGCCTGCTCCTCGGTAATAATTCCTGCGTTTAAATCCGCATCTATTGCCATCTGCTTACCGGGCATAGCGTCTAAGGTAAATCTGGCAGAAACCTCTGCGACTCTCTGGGCACCGTTGGTTATAACTACAAATTGTATGATAACCAGAATAATAAAGATGACCAAACCTACTACGTAGTTTCCTCCCACGATAAAGCCGCCGAAGGCATTAATAATGCTTGAGGCAGCGGTGCTCTTGGTAAGAATACCACGGGAACAGGCTACATTAAGACCAAGCCTGAAAAGAGTGATTATAAGAAGCAGGCTGGGAAATATAGAAAAATTTATTGATTTTTTTATATATAAGGTAAGCAAGAGAACTATCAACGACAGGCCGATATTAAAAACCAGGAGAAAATCCAGCATAAAAGGAGCAAGAGGCAAAACCAGCATTGCGATTACTATAAGCAGCCCTGCGCCTATGATAAGCTCTCCGGCCTGGGATAACCTTTTTGCAATAAATGAATTATCTGCCATACTCTTTATTCAGAAAAACTTTTATTTTTTAACTCTCTTCTTTTTATATTTATATCCACTTTCCCTTTGTTTTTCCTAAACGGTGCAGGTAGGCAAGCACCTCGGCTATTGCCTGATACAAAGTAACCGGGATAACCTGACCAATCTCTACCATTTTAAACAGCATTCTTGCCAGGGGCCGGTTTTCAATCACAGGTATATCTTTCTCCTTAGCGATAGCAATAATCTTTTCCGCAACCAGCCTTTGCCCCTTAGCCACAACCTTGGGGGCAGCGGCTTCTCTGGGATTATACTGCAAAGCTATCGCCAGCCTCGTGGGGTTGGTAATAACAACATCGGATGTGGGGACTTCCTGCATCATCCTCCTTCTGGCCAGTTGTCTCCTCAACGCTCTCATTCTCTGCTTAACCTCGGGCCTCCCTTCATACCTTATCAGCTCTTCTTTCAGCTCTTCTCTGGTCATTCTTATTGACCTCTCGTGTTCCCAGCGCTGATAAAAGTAATCAAGAATTGCCAGTGCCGCAAAAGCTAACCCTATCTTCCAAATCAAGGTGAAAACCACCCTTCCCATTATATACACGCTGTGATTAGGGTCCATTGAAAGCGTATAGACTATTGTGTGCACTTCTGACCTTATCACCAGATACGATATCCAGCCGGTAATAATAATCTTGATTATAGACTTTACCAACTCAACCAGCGCTCTGTAGGAGAATAACCTCTTGAGGCCGGTAACAGGGTTTATTTTTGAGACCTGCGGTTTTATAGTAAACCAACTCACCTTAAAGCCGACCTGTAATACATTCGCTAAAAGAGCTACCAGGCCTATTAACAAACATATTGGGGCTATAGTTATGATAAACCCCAGCAGCAGGCTCGGAGCATAATCAAGCAAAGTTGGTAAAGTTATATCATCCAGCGTGGGAAAAAGAACAAAGCTTTTTACGGCAATCTCTTTTAAATTAAAGAACATAAATTCCGAAAAAAACCTTAAAGCTACGAAGGCCGCCACTATAACTATGGCAGTATTTATCTCCTGACTCTTTGCAACTTGTCCCTTTTCACGCGCTTCCTTGCGCCTGCGGGGTGTTGCGGGAAATCTTTTTTCTACTTCAGGCATTGCTGCTTCCTAATAAACATTTTTTAAAAAAACCTAAACAAATTATCTATACTTGCAAAAAGGTTAATAAATTCTTTTTTTATTATCCATAAAAAAAACGGCAAACTGAGCATAAGAAAAAACATCCCTAAACCCATTTTTAAGGGCAGACCCACTATCAATATATTCATCTGGGGTAATGCCCTGGCGGCTACCCCGTATGCCATTTCTATCAAGAAGACCGCTGCGACTATCGGGGCGGAAATCTTAAAGGATAATACAATTATTTTGGCAAAAATGTCGTTAATGACAGTAACAATATTTGCATCCAGGGTTAAACTACCCAAAGGGAAAGCTTCAAAGCTCTTTACCAGGCTTTTAATAATCCAATGGTGTCCGCCTATAACGAGAAATAAAAGGGTAGCCAGAAGGTAAAGGAACTGACCGACTAAAGGAACCTGCGCTCCTGACTGGGGATCTATAATGTTTACCAGACCGAACCCCGTCTGGTAATCCATGTACTGGCCGGCTAACTGAATCGCCACGAATATAAGGCTGGTAAAAAAACCTATAAAGACCCCTATGCTCAATTCTCTTGCGATGAGAGCAAAAAAAGAAATACTGCTTTCGACAGGAAGAAAAGATTTATCCACAAATGGGAAAAGAATCAAAGATAGAAAAATGCACAACCCTGCCTTTATTGTCCTGGGAATATTGGGGTTACTTATAAGAGGAGCGGAAATAAATAATCCCGACAACCTAACCAATATCAGAAAAAAACTCTGAAACTGGCTGTAATCAAATTGTAAAAGGTTAGGTAAATTTTCCATAATTATCTTTGCTTATCGACTTTCATAATCTCAGACAAATCTATGTTGCCAAGCTGGGTAAATTTATCAGTATATTGTAAGTAAGCTTCACTATTGCATGCAGCATAAATTGGCCGAAAACCACCACAGCCAGGATAGTAGCGGCAATTTTAGGAATAAATGTAAGCGTCATATCCTGAATCTGGGTAACCGCCTGTAAAATACTTACAAGAAGACCTACAGTCAGAGAAAACAAAAGTATCGGCCCCGCTAATTGCAGGTAGGTAACCAATGCTCTCTGCCCCAAACCTAATATATATGCTTCTGTCATAATACAATAAAGCTACAGGCTTCAAGCTTCAAGTCACAAGTTTTAAGCCTGCAGCTTGTGGCCTGAGGCTTGCAGCCTGCTATCCTAATGAAAACTATACACCAAAGAACGCGTAATAAGATGCCAGCCGTCCACCATTATAAAAAGTAAAATCTTAAAAGGGAAAGACACTATTATGGGCGGCAGAAGAAGCATCCCCATAGAAATAAGAGTACTGGCTACAACTAAATCTATAATCAAAAACGGTATGAATATGACGAAACCTATCTGAAAGGCAGTCTTAAGCTCGCTGACCACAAAAGCGGGAATTAATACCGAAGTAGGTACATCTTTCAATGTATTCGGCCGGGGAGACTTGGAAAGGTCAACGAATAAAGATAAATCGTTAGGCCTGGTTTGCTTAAACATGAATTCTCTCAAATAATCAAGGCTTTCATCCAGAGCCTGGCTTTGAGAAATTTTTCCGTCCAGATACGGCTGGAAAGCATCTTCGTTTATCCCGTTGATAATAGGCGCCATAACGAAAAAAGTCAAAAACAATGCCAGAGCAATAAGAACCTGGTTAGGAGGTATCTGCTGGGTAGCCAGAGCGTGCCGGACAAATGCCAGAACTATTACAATCCGGGTAAAAGAAGTCACCATGATAACTATGGCCGGAGCCAAGGTCAAAATGGTAAGCAGAAAAATTATCTGGAGAGTCAGGTTAACTTCCTTAGGACTGTCTGCCTGACCGAATTGGAGCGAAACACTGGGAAGGGGAATGTTCTGGGCGTATACACAGACCGAGGTCATCATAATAATGGCAACTATAAAAATAATTTTTAGGCTCTTCTTCATGTATCTAAAATTTAGTTCTTTATTATTTTTTCTTCCTGAATATATTTTTAACCGAGCCTACATACTCTTTCAAATACATCTTCAACTGTTCTTTCTTTCGCGCAGAACGTAAGTAATCGCCGAAAGGCTTTGCTTTTTCCCATTTCTCCTTTCTCTCTTCCAGGATATTTTTTACCGCCGAGGGGTCCTCTATTTTAGAAAGAAGAGAGAAATCCTTGTCGGTAGAAGATAACACCAAAATCTCATCCGCTACCCGGATAAGGTAAATAACTTTATTCGAACCAAGGTGCAGACTGTCCACTACCGATAGGTTTCCGAAATGCAGGCCTTCTCCCGGACGAACCGGAGAGGTAATTTTTTTCAGAACATACACCGTAAGGTAGATAAATATAACTATTATAGATAAGGACACCCCTATCTTAAAAACCGTACCCACAAACCCTCCGAAAGTGGGAGCCGGCGCCTCTGGTATAGGGGAAACATAATCCGATATCTCCTCCTCATCCGGCTCTTCTTCCTGAGAGTAAAGACAGAGAGGGCAGCTTAAAGAAAAAACCAGCAAGGCAAGAAAAAACAAAGCCGATACTTTTTTCAGGCTCAAATTGAAAAACGGGTTATTTTTAAAAACCCCCGTTTTCGGTGCCGTTGTATTTGATTTCAGGTGTTTAAAAAATATCATAGGCCGCTAAACTCTCTCATTGGGTTTGGCGATACTTACTATTCTTATCCCGAAATTTTCATCGATTACAACCACCTCGCCCTTAGCCAGGAGTTTATTGTTCACTTTTATATCCACCGTTTCACCCGCCATCCTGTCAAGCTCTACAATCGAACCTATACCCAGCTGCATAATGTCCTTGAGGTTCATCTTGGCCCTGCCCAGCTCAACCGTTAAAGAAAGCGGGGTGTCGAGAAGCAGAGAAATATCTCCCATAGAACCACCAGTTTTTCCCTTTTTAAGTGAATCCGGATTCCAGCCGTTTATCTTTTCTCCTTTTGAGGAAATCTTTCCTGCAGCAGCCTCGAGTACGGCCTGGCCGAACGCTTTAGGGTAAACCCCATACACAGCACCTTCGGAAAATCCCTCAATGCCCAGCCTGTATTCACAGACTATCCATTCATCAACTCCGGCAGAGGCCTCTTTCAGAACCTTAAAAGGAGCTTCTGTTTTGGAATCCTGGAGCTGAAAGGTAAATCTTTTATTTATCATCTGGGCAAATATAGCCGATTCTGCCTCCAGTATTTTTCTAAATGCCTGAGAACAAACCTCCACATCTTTGGGAGACAGCTCATGAGCTGAACTATTTTGGCTTTTATTAAGAAGAACTGAACTTAAGGCAAGCGCCGTTTCTTTAGCTACTACGTACAAGCCGGTCTTGTTGATATCATTAATGTTGTACTTAAGGCACAGGTACTCTCCTTCAAAACGCGAAGATACCCTGTCGGTGGGGTACACATCGGCCTCCTTAAAATGCATCCGTGCGTTTTTGCCCAGGAGAGTAGAAAAAACCTTTGAAAGTTTTTTTGCGCTTTCAGTGCTGATGTTTTTTAATATTTCTAACTCCTTACCGGTTAAACTTCCTTCCATCACATCCTCCTTTAAGTTGGTCTTCTAAATAATCTCTAAATAAATATCATCTGGTTAAAAAAACTAAAACCCTTTGAGCCTCTGCCTTAAGACTATCAAAACTACCCTTCTATTCTTAGCTCTCCCCTCAGCAGTCTTATTAGAGGCTATGGGTTTGTGTTCCCCGTAGCCTGCAGCAGAAATCCTGGTCGGGTCTAAATTATTTTTCTCTATCAAGTTTTTTAAGACATTGACAGCTCTGGTCACAGAAAGTTCCCAGTTAGAAGGAAATCTTTCAGTCCGGATGGGTACATTGTCAGTATGTCCTTCGATTATAATCTGATTATTCAGATTCTTAAGTTTATCCGCTATAATACTTAATATCGGTAAAGCACCAGGGAGTATTTCAGCCTCTCCGCTTTTAAACATCAAACTTTCAGTAAGCCTGATGTTAAGCCCTTTCTCGTCAATCTCCATATAAATCTTATCCTCCAGGTTATGCTCTTTAGCATACTGGGCCAATTCAAGCATTAGCCTGCGCAGCTGTTGTTCGTCCACGACCACCGGGGGTTTTTTCATCTTCTGAAAATACTGGCTGAATTTCACAATATTTATATCCGAGAGGGTAAAAAGAAGAACAAAAAATACTAAAAGTATTGTGACCATATCAGAATAAGTCAACATCCAGGGCGGAGAAGATCTTCCTAATTTAAATTTTTTCTCAGCCATTTATCTATCTGTTCCCTTTCTTGTTTTTCATCTCTCTTCCGATTTTAGCCTTAGATTCCGCCTTTCTTCTTTTCATTTCTTCCATCCGGGGAGCAAGGAAAGCAGACAACCTTGCTCTTATAAAACGGGGAGAATCCCCTGCCTGAAGCGCAAGGATCCCCTCGATAGCTACTTCTTTGACAATTTTTTCCTGCTCGCTGATAACATTTAATTTACCTGCTATGGGGAGAAAAATAAGATAAGCTGCCAATACTCCATAAAGAGTAGTGGTAATCGCCAAGGCCATTCCCGGCCCTACCTTTTTAGGATCATCTAAGTTATAAAGCATGATTATCAGACCAATCAGGGTTCCGCACATTCCGAATGCAGGGCTGTAAGTACCCATTGATATAAATATTTGCTGTCCCATAGAGTGTCTCTCGGTCAAAAAAGCAAGCTGTTTATCCATCGTCTCTTTTATCCTGTCCCGGCTTACTCCGTCTATAACATCCTGAACTCCTCTTTTAATAAATTTATCATTTATGTTTGCCAGTTCAGGCTCTAAGGCCAAAAAACCCTCTCTCCTTGCTTTCTCTGAAAGCCTTATAATTGTATCTACAGTTTTATCAGGGTCGGGCGGGCTGGAAAAGAAGGCTATACCTGCAACTTTAAAAACCTTTGCTACCTGGCTGAGAGGAAAATTGATAAAAGTCGCAGCTAACGCCCCTCCAAAAGTAATCATCGCTGACCTTAAACTCAAAAAGAGGAAAATATTCTCTCTTATCGCTAAAACTATAAGGGCAATTCCGGCAATAATACCCAAAAAAGTCGCTATATCCATATTATTCCCCCTCCCCTTTTGTATTCTGCCGATATATCTTCCTCTTATATTCAATAACTTTTTCTATTATTTCATCCATCGACTCCTCAACTACGACTCTGTCTTCATTCTGAAGAGTCACAACCGTATTGGGATGAGCCTGAATGTAAGTTATTAAATCGGCGTTAATTACTATATCATCACCTTTTAACTGCTTCAGTTTAATCATCTCTCTCCCCTTTTCATGCTACAAGCCTCAGGGCTTGCAGCCTGCATAACAATTTATCTTAAGCCCTAAAACAAGACACCAGACCGGGATGTTTTTGACATCCGCGGTCTGGAGTCTTATTTTTTTCAAATATCTTAAGCCGGCTTATGTTTACCTCTTAAGATTGATTACCTCCTGGAGCATCTCGTCGGAAGTAGTTATACTCCGCGAGTTAGCCTGAAATCCCCGCTGAGACGTAATCATATCAACAAACTCCTGGGCAAGGTCGACATTCGACATCTCAAGAGTCCCGGGTGAAATCGAACCCCTCCCCCCCGTCTCGGCGGTTCCTACCTGAGGCAATCCGGAGTTACCCGTCTCGGCAAACATATTCTCGCCTTCTTTAAGCAAACCTCCGGGATTGATAAAATCTGCCAGAGCAAGTTGAGCAAGATTCTGAGTAAGGCCGTTGGTGTAAATACCGGTAACAACGCCTGAAGTACCTACTGTGAACGAAGTAAGCGACCCTGATTCATAACCATCCTGATAATTAACCACTAAGGTGTTGTCTGCAGCGTATTGGTTAGTGCTTGAAAAATCAAGGTTATTTATAACCAGAGGTGTTGCCGCCGGAGGAACGCTTAAGGTAAGCGCATTATTAACTGTTGAACTGGACAATGTCCCGCTATTTGTGTAAAGCAGGTTTCCGTCGCCCAGAGTCACGTTAGGGCCCGAAGCAGCCCAGCCCCAGGAATTATTACCCGAACCGGTTGTAGGGTCATAATTATCATGGGTAAAAGTAAATGTTACGGCATGGGTATTACCCAGAGAATCGTAAACATTAACCGAAGCCGTATGGGCCGGAGCGGCAGAAAATGTTCCCCCGATATTTACATCAGAAGTATCAGGTGCAACGGGAGTAATATCATCGTTAGTTCCGTCAAGAACATCGGAAGTATTTATCAGGTTAAGAGTGGCCGCACCGCCGGCAGTTATATTAATTGTGTCGGTAGCCCCGGGAGCAGTATCGAATACTACCTCACCCGCAGTTCCTGTACCCAGGGGGTGAGTTCCGTCATTGTCTACATTGACAGTGTAGCTAAGGGTGTTGGTACCCGAAGATGCCCATGTACCTCCGCTCAAAGTGCCGGTAACAGTCCACTCACAGAAATTACCGGTAGGTGTTAACGACCAGGTAACCGAAGCGGTATTACCGGTACCGCTGTCAGTTACAACCATACTCTGGCTGTTAAGAGAAATGGAGCCGTTTGTACTTGAATCCAGGTTATTATCAAAATCTATCTGAGAGGTAGGGTTAGGCGCAACAGTACTTCCTGTAGGAATTACTATATCGGAAGGAACTGCACCTGTATTGATATTACCGGTTGAATCTGCCTGCCAGCCCTGGACCGTATAACCGTTGGCTCTGTTTACTAAATTGCCGTTAGCATCCAGGGTGAATGTACCTGCCCGGGTATAGTGGCTTACACCGTTTGAATCCTCCAAAATAAACATACCGTTACCCTGAATCGCCATATCTGTATTTACTCCGGTAAGCTGCAAGTTGCCCTGAGTGAAGAGAGTATCAACGCTGGCTACAGTCATCCCCAGGCCAATCTGCTTAGGATTAGTCCCGCCCAGGGTAGCTGTGGGGGGGCTGGCTCCGCTGATAGTCTGGTTAAGAATATCCTGAAAATTAACCCTGCCCCGTTTGAAACCGATGGTGTTAATATTGGAAATGTTGTTTGCCACAACATCCATCCTGGCCTGGTGGTTATTCAAGCCCGAAATTGCAGTAAACATTGACCTTAACATAATTAATCAACCTCCTTTCTCCCGCCTAAAATTGTGGCGGATAGACCAAGAGGCCTCCTCATAATGAGGTCCAGCCCCTTACGACACAGATCAGCACAAATTTTTTTATCTGTGTTCATCTTGATTCTAATATCTGTGTTCATCTGTGTACTCATACTATTATCGCACTATCAATATTGGTAAACACGTTTTCCTTTATGTTGCTTCCGTCTATAGCAGTGATTACCGTCCTGTTCTGGATGCTGACTATTAACGCCAGATCATCCATTAAAACTAAAGATGAACGCGCCCCCTTACTATCTGCTTTAGAAACCGCCTCTTTTAATTTTCCCAGTTTTCCATCGTCGATGACAATATCTCTTCTCTGGATTCTGTCCAGTGCATGGCCGGAAAATTTAATCTCATGATCAAGTTTTGCCTCTAAAACATCCTTAAAGGAAGCACCTTTGCGAGGCGTAACCTTAGAAGGCTGGGGCTGCTTTGTCCTGTCTATCTCAGGAGTACGAATAGGTTTTATAGGATTAAAATCAGCCATATTACCTCACTGTTACTATATCCTTTACACTAATTTCGACGGTGGTGCCTTCTGTGTCCAGAGCCAGAATAACATCGCCGTCATAAAACCCCACTTCTTTAACCTCGCCCTCAACAATCTGATCGTCCTTTACGGCTTCCACTGTCTTACCCAGCAGGCTGCTTGAGGAAGTAAGTATCTGCAGGGTACCTACGCTTTCCGTAGTCTGATTCAGATTAATCAATTCTTCCAAGCTGTTAAACTGAGCAAGCTGAGCGATAAAATCCTCATTCTTGAGAGGATCGAGGGGGTCCTGATTTCTTAGCTGAGTAACAAGGAGCTGTAAAAAATCCTGTTTACCTAAAGAACTGGCCTCCTCTGAGCCTGAATATGTCGTATAGCTCGGTGTTTGCGCTCCAATCTGATCTACCATCATATTTATCACCTCCTTCTGAATATCAATCTAATTTCTGAAGTCTGTCTTTATTCAAGCAATACAGTTAATTCTATTACTGTTTAAAACGAAACCTTCTCTGTAATCAAAATTCTCCGACCTTCCGGCTAAGCTTAAAAACGGAGACAGCAAAGATTGAGCTTTTGAGCCCAGCTCTTGTTCAAGAAGCTGGCGCCAGAGAGGAGCTCTTGAGAAATTAAAATCAGGGTTAACGTCAACCTCACAGCTCTCAAGAGTAATACCTTTCCCTTCCAAAATATTCTGTAAGTCTGAAATGTAGCTGTTTATGGCCTCTTTTGCTTCAGCCTGCGACACTATAAAGTTAATCAAAAGTTTGTCGCTCTCGGTCAACTCCAGAAAAACATTAGTCCTTCCCAGATGAGCAGGGCTTAATTCCATAAAGGTGCGCCATGAATCAGAACCCTGCTGAATCTGCATCCGGCTTACTATCTCCTTTATCAAATCAATGAACTGGAATTTATTATCTATCTGGGCGGTATTCAGGTC
>WJKZ01000012.1 GCA_014728785.1 Candidatus Omnitrophota bacterium | reverse complement strand
GGTATGCCGTGGTAGCCTTTATTGTACTCACTATTGGTGCCGAGTTGGTGGGTAATAGAAAAAAAACGCACATCCCCATCTACCATAACAAGTTCTCCATTGCGGGTATGAGGAAATCGGGGAAGTTTTCCGGTAAGTACAATTACCTTATCTTCTCCCAGACTCATCGGCCGGACTAAATATGAATTGTAATTATTGCAGGTTGGGCCGGTCTCATAATTTCCCGGAGGGTTAGCATCCGCGCCCCGGTTAAAAAGCAGACGGAAACTCCGGCGTACTCTTTTTTTGCTCTGCCCCAAATCACTTTTCCCCCAGGGCTCGGACTTATAATATCCCCTTGCCTCCATATGGGCAAACATTATATCGTACATTTTAAACCAGCCCAGGCTGGGTCCGATAAAAGGATACGGCTCTTGAGGAGGAGTTTCGGAGATACGCCGCACGGTAGAAGTCTGCAGCTCAACCATCCGGGACTTATCGCAGGTTATCCAGAACTTCTCCCCGGAAGGAAGCTCAAGATGAACTTTAGGTAAAGGCACACCTCCTAAGGGTCCGGCTTCTTTATCGGGAGCATAATACCTTAGCCATAATACTGCCGGAACCAGAACATTACCGCCTTTAAAACTGGTAAGCTGAAAAGGCCCGCCGGTACGTGTATTTCCCGGCGCACGATAAGCCGGGGAAATCATAGCCTCAGGATTCAAAGAAAGAGCGTTTCCTGCCTGCAGGTCAAATTCAACATGATAATGCCGATTTTGGGCATTGCGATCAGCACCTACGCGAAAAGGGTTAGTGTGGCCAGGGTCAGGTTCTATGTCAATATCCACCAGAGGCACCTCACACATCGCCTCCTGAGGATGCAAAGGGTCTAAGGGAAGTATTATCTGATAATCCATAAAGCGGCAATGAGGAAAATCTCCCTCAATCTTAAGTTTACTGTCTAAAGGTGCAAGAAAGATAACCCTTAAATATGTACCGCTGGGATCAGGTGAAAATTGGTGCAGCTCTCTTGAAGGATCATAGGCTGGCAAGACATACCACTGCTCTTGAGGGTCAATTTTATCGTAATTAACCAAGCGCCAGTCGTGAGTCTTTTTGTTGTCAATCCATTCTGAAAAAAACCCTGGAGGAAATTCAGCATCAGCTTTGCCGTCAAGCCAGTCTCTTATGTAATTTTCTAATTTTTCCGAGAAAGCGAAGATTTTTTCATTAATTTTCTCAGCGTACCCCAGCGGCTTGCGCACAGCTTCCAGAGCTAAACCCAGAACTTCTTTATTGCTTGCCTCAGGAGCGTTAAAGTATCTCCACCTGTACCCTACTTCCTCTGAGAAAATATCTCCGGAGCTTACAAGTATACCCAAAGCTAAAATAATTATTTTAAAATTTTCGCTGAACATCTTTAACGCCTCTCAGCCAATAATCTATTTTTCTTCTCCTAAAAACCCATTTTCTTACGCATAAATTTTACATAGACCTGGCGCTGACTCGGACTAAGGGTTTGGAGAAAACTTTTAAGAGATTCAATCGCTGATAGAGTAAATTCCTGACGTGATGTTAAGGAACTCCGGAGCAGCTCTTTGAGTTTCTGAGGGTCAGGATTATCTTTTGCAATCTCCTGCCAGAACGCTTCTATCTCAGCGCGGTTGTTCTTTTTCAGCTCCTTCCGCATCCGGCGAAGATTTTTAAGCTTCTCTGATAATATATCTTTCTGCTCTTCGGAAAGGTCCAGCCGCCCTGCAATCAATTCTACACGACCCTCAGGTGTTTTTAATCTTTTAAAATTCTTGCGGGTTTTAAGATACGCGCCCACGAAGAACACATTAAACAAAAGAGAGACTACCAGGATTCCCGTTACTAACCTTGAGTATCTTTTACTCATAACTACCTCCTTTTTGAAATCACAAATATTCAAAATCAACCATATAATAATCCATTCCAAATGACATATCCGAAATTACTCTTGTGGTCGTAAGCTGGCGGCTTAAACCTGTCTTTTGCCCGTAAAAGCCCCCCGCAACACAAATAATCAGAATAAAAGCCGTACTCACAGTTAACCTCACCGCCCCTTTTAAAGAATACAAATCAGCCAGGCGGGGAAACTTAAATACAACCGTATAGCCATTTTCAGCCGGGGCATCAATCAGTTTTTTCGCCTCTTTTAACACTTCCTCGGAAGGCTTTAAGGGTTCCTCCTGCATAAGAACCCTTAATTCACTTACTGCTTCTTGGCAAACTTTACATTTAAACAGGTGTTCCTCGAATAATGTGGTTTGCCTTTTGGAAAGTCTACCCTCAAGATAAGAAGCTAAAAACATATTGTCCGGACATACTGATTTATCCTTTTTTCCTAAAGCCGGTTTTATCCTCTCCCATAGCCCTCTGTCGTCCATATTATTTTCTCTGGATTTAGCCATTTTTCCCTCCTGTTAAGTTATACGTAAATAACTTAAAAAACATCCCCGAAAAGATAAAAGAATTTAACCTTTTGATTTGAAAAACTTTCGTAACTTCTTTATTGCCTTATGTTTACAACTGCGCATAGTCTGGACTTTTACCCCTAAAAGGCCGGCTATATCCTTTATCTGCATATTTTTATCGAAAAAAAGTTGGAGCACAAGCTTCTGACGCTCGCTTAAGAGCCCTTCGGGTATGCAGATATCGGAATCAAAGTGAGGGTGGATTTTTAATTCGGTGAGATCATCTAAACTTGTGGTTGCAATCTTACGGCGCCTTAAAAAATCAATGGTAGCGCTTCTTGATATTATAGTAAGCCAGGTAACAAGTGATGCCCTGTGGGGATTGTACGATTTAAGAAGACGGCAATCATCTTTTAAGAGACGTAAAAATACATCCTGAACTACTTCCTCTACATCCTGAGTATTAAAATCTTTTGTGTGGGAATTAAATACTTTGAGGATGCTTGCATGGATTACCCCTGAAAAACGCTCCACAAAAGCATCCCAGGCTTTTTTGTCTTTTTTAAGCAGCCGCTTAAAATTAAGGAAATCTCTTATTCCCATTATTGTGTATATCTTATCATATCTGAGTTGCAAGTTATAGGCTTCAAGCTGCAGGCTGCAGGTTTCAAGCTTCAGGCTTTCAGGCTACAAGTCTCAAGCGACAAGCAGCTATGAGCTAAGAGCAATGAGCTATCATCTTCCTTCCTCCCTCGCCCCTCTCTCTCCTGTTAACTGTTGGCCGTTATTGACCCCTCATCAAGTTATGGTAAAATCCTTATATGAAATTAAGGGTTATCTGGGCAATACTCTTTTTTCTATTTATTATAATACCTTCTGCCTACCCACAGGATTCTAAATTTATTCCCTTCGGCTATCTGGAAGTTCTGGGTACTTATTCAGATATTAAAGACGGCTCGCACCTCTGGGGGTATAATATATTCGGATACTACTCTCCAACCCTTAAGATTAACGACAGCCTTTATCTAATACCTCTCTATACCGTAGAATACAAACGCCTGAGACAATTTATATCCCAGGAAGAAGGGACACTCCTCTACAATACATACATGGCTCACAATTTCAATCTGGCTTTAAGGAAAGAGTTTAAGGAAGGCTGGTTTTTAAGGTTTGCTGCCCTGGGTACCTGGAACTATGTGAAAGAGACAAGGGATGAATCCTGGGGAGAGGGCCTGTATGATTATAGGGACGTGGGGTGTTCTCTTAAATTACGCCGCAGGAAAAGGGCTGCCGAGGATTTGCGTAATTATACCTTCGGTTTCGAATATTTCCGGAGAATCTATCCAAACTTTCAATCCCTTATATCTATCGGCATGCCTTCTGCTCCTGAGACAAACGAAAAAGATTTTGACGGTTTTAAATTATCTTTCAGCTTCGATAAAATTAACTCCCGTAATCAAAGAGTCTATCTAAAGCCTTATCTTTTATTTAAAGTTTATCTGGATAAACACCTCATACGCCAAGACGGTACTTTAGATATCTACAATAAAAGAGAAGATAGATTATTCAATTTAGACTACGGCTTTAAAACCCCGCTGAATAAAAGCTTTTACTTCGGGATGGATAATAATTATACCTACAACTACAGCAATCTCGGATTTTACGACTCAAAAAACACCTTAGGCCTGGGTGATGATGCATACCTTAAGCATTACTACTCCTACCACAGCGCAAGCGCATCCCCTTATATTGAATACATCCATCGCCTGGATGAAGGAAAAGAGGCAAGACTAAAATTAGGCTACTCAATTCTTTTGCGTTACTATCCTCACCGGAAAGCTCAAAATGCAAACGCCGTATACGGTGATGATAACGAAGAAGACCTGGAACAGATGCTCTATACATCCTTTTCATGGCCCCTGACAAAAAGCGTCAATCTCCTGCTGCGGTACTCTTATACTTGGGCCCGCTCTAACCAGGAATACGAAGAATACTACCGTTACAATTACGATACCTACCGGATAAGCTCAGGGCTTTCTTTTGAATTTTAATTTGAGCCGGATAAGGTTAAGAGGAAAGTATTAATCCTGGGCCCCTTCCCAGCTGAATTCATCTTTCCAGTGCATATCGGGCACGGGTATGAATATTGAATCGATATCTTCGCTGAATTCCGAAGACGCTGCCTGTATCTCTATGAAATTTTGGCCTATCTGATTTGTTGAGCCGGAAAAGTTAACTCTCAAGGCATCCCAGAGATTGGAGAAAGTATAAGTTCCTGCTACCGGGTCTCCTGCATCATCTACCACATATATAGTAAAGTCAACGTCACTTCCCGCAGAGTATCTGAAATCTATTCCTCCCGGATATAAAATAGTAAAATTCTCAAAGCCTGCCCCGTTAATATCAATCTGGTTCTGACTTACCGTCTGCACCCAGCTTCCCTCTAAAAGCTGAGGGTTGGCATAACCTAATAGTTCCCGGAAAGTATCCCCTTGAGGGTTTTCTAATTCTAACGATAAATTGACGGGATAATGTGCAGGAGAATTTGAGCCGTAGTCGGGACTCTTCGATAAGTATTCATCCCAGGGAAGATTCTTTATCTCAGAAGAACTCAAGCTGTTTAGAGAAGTATTAAACTCACTTGTCCAGATAAGAGTAGTTAAGCCGCTTAGACTTCCTGCTTCTTGAGTTCGCAGGCATATATTAATGAGAGAAATCTTATTAGAATTCGGCCTGAATATATACTGCTCAACTCTTACTCTGTAACCGTTAACGTCGGTCATAACTTTATGGGTCTGGGCATCGGATATCTTATCCATTAGATAATCTCTTTCCCTGTCCCAAACATCAGAAAGCATATCTCCTATCTCCTGCCTCAGGTCGGCCATAGCCTCTATCTTATCGTATCTTTTATCGCGGATATCTAATCTTGAGCCGTAAACTGCCGGGTCATCTGAGTCGTCGACGTCGTTGGGGAAAGCATCGTATAAGTCATCATTTGCTGCTTTGTAAGGGTCGCTGGGAAAATGAGATTCACCGTCATCATCGGAATCTCCGTCATTGGGGTCAGAGCCTGCCCATATTTCCTGAGCATCGCCTAAGCCGTCTTCGTCTGAATCCCTGTCTCCCGGCTCTGTCCCATAGGTCATTATTTCTTCATAATCGCTTAAGCCGTCTCCGTCTTCATCATAAGCAAAGGGACAGGTTTCATAAGTATATACCTCATCGCCATCAGTTAACCCGTCTCCGTCTGTATCGGAATTAAGAGGGTCAAGCACGCCTTCCTCAGACCTAAAACCCACTTCCATAGCATCACTCACCCCGTCCTCATCACTGTCGGCGCTTTCAGGATCTAATCCGATTTGCTCCTCAAAACAATCGCTCAAGCCGTCGCCATCGGAATCAACTGTCGTATCTATTCCTCCCTCAGGAATATCTTCATCACCGTCTAATATGCCGTCTGCGTCGGTATCAGGATTCGCCGGGTCAAGCCCTAAATTCAACTCTCTTGCATCAGAGAGGCCGTCTGCGTCATAATCTGTAACCTTAGAAGCTCCTGTACCGAATTCCTGCTCTTCGAATTCATCACTTATCCCGTCATTATCATCGTCCCAATCGTAGGTATCAGGAATCCCGTCTGAATCGGTATCATAACTGGCGGGAAAATCTATGGGAAAGTCCGGGTCTGTGTCTTCAGTTACCTCAACATCGTCGGGAGCACCGTCTCCGTCGGAATCTGACCTTGTAGGTTCTGAATCATAAATATTTGTTTCATCACCATCGCTTAAGCCGTCTCCGTCT
>WJKZ01000130.1 GCA_014728785.1 Candidatus Omnitrophota bacterium | reverse complement strand
GCCCTGGCCGGCAATATTTATAATTCTGCTTTTCGGCTACTTCAAAGACGTATTTATTCAGGGAGCCTCTATACCGGCGATTATAGAATTTCCCTCACTTTTTCTTCTGGTGTATTATTTTAATTTTCGTTTGAGTTTTGCAAAAACCGAAAAACACAGAAGAAGAATAAAAATTATCATAGCCTCCCTGGCTGTGCTTATACATGTTTTATTAAACTCACTGACGGAAGGTATGTGGTCATTTTCTTTTATTTCTAACTTCTTTCTTCAATCTTTTTTTATTTTAATAGCTATGGACTTACTCTTTTCCAGACCTCAAAAACATACAGATTATAAGACTTTTTAGCGATGACTGACCTAAATTATCTAAAAACGCATTCAAGGCGAGACAGTTTGGGCGATGCTGTCCAGAAAATATATCTTGCGGGTTTCCTGATTCTGGCGGTAACCCTGGCATATTACCAGGTAATCAATGGAGATTATTACCGCAGGCGGGCCGAAAATAATTACGTACGCCTCCTGCCGATAAGATCTTTGAGAGGATTAATACAAGACAGAAGGGGAGAGGTGTTGGCTCACGACAAGGCGGCATTCAATATCAGCGTTATTCCTTATCAGATACATAATTACCGGCGTTTTCTTTTCGATGAGTTAAGCCGGTTAAGCGGCTACAGCGTAGAGATACTTGAGAAGAATTATAAAAAAAATTTCAACGCACATTTTGCCCCGGTTAATCTAATAGAAAATATAGACAAATCCCTGGCTCTGGAAATAAAAGAGGCTCTGGGGGATTACGTCTTGATTAATGTCCAGCCCCAAAGAGACTATCCTTACGGAAATTCCTGCAGTCATATCCTGGGGTATGTAAGGGAAGGATCTTCCCTGCCTGAAAATTTTAAAAAATACGGCTACAGCCCTATAGAACGGATAGGATTCTTGGGTATAGAGCAATATTACGATACTTACCTGAGAGGGGAAGACGGAGGAGACTTAATAGAAGTGGACTCTTTAGGAAAAGTGGTGGGGTATTTAGGCAAAAGAATCCCCACTAAGGGAAAAGATATACAATTAACTATAGACTCCCGCTTACAAAATGTTGCACACAGAGTCATGGAGAAGGAACGGGGAGTTGTTATCCTAATGGACGCCGACACAGGAGCAATACTAACCTTTTATTCATCTCCGTCTTTTGACCCTAACTCTTTTATAAATAAAAAAGGTGTAGATAGGATACTGAATGACACATCAAGCCCCCTCCTCAACCGGGGTATACAGGCTACTTACCCTACGGGTTCTACTTTTAAACCGTTACTGGCGGTTGGGGCTCTGGAAGAAGGCAAAATAAAAGCCTCTACTACTTTCAGCTGTCCGGGAGAATATAAAATAGGTTCGACGGTTTTCCGCTGCGCACACATACACTGGGAAGAAAATCTTTATGAAGGTCTCGCTCACTCATGCAATGTCTATTTCTATAACGTAGGCATGCTTTTAGGGGCTGAAGATATGTCAAAATGGGCTAAAAAATTCGGTCTGGACTCATTAACCGGCATAGATTTACCGTACGAAAAAAAAGGTCTGGTACCCGGTCCCGAATGGAAACGCAACCGTCTTAACCAGAACTGGTATCCGGGTGATACGCTTAATCTGGCAATAGGTCAGGGGTTTCTGAACGTGACTCCACTTGAAATTCTGGTTGCTTTAAATAGTATCGGAAACGGCGGTTTTCTGGTCAAACCCTATCTTCTGAAAAAAATAGGCGATACTGATTCCCAATCAATAAGTAAAGAATATTTGGGAGTAAGTAAAAATAGTCTTGAAAGTGTGAAAAAAGGATTATGGCAGGCGGTACACAGAAGCGACGGCACAGCCCGGCCTCTCAGGAGACTTAACTTAGGTATCTACGGCAAAACAGGAACAGCCCAGACACAAGGCAAATCTCACGGCTGGTTTGTTGGTTTTTTTTCCCGCGGTCAAAAAAAATATTCTTTTTGTGTATTTCTGGAACATGGCGGCTCCAGTTACAGAGCATTACAGGTAACAGAGTCATTCCTGGGAAAAATAACTTCGGAAGATTATCTGTAGGCCGGTATTTTTTAATTTTAACCGTTTATGTGGAAGACAGGATTACTGAACTCTAAGTTTTACGGATTCAAAGCTATTATAGTTTGTCTTTTACTATTCAACATCTTGAGTCTTTTTGCAATATACAGCAGTCTTCACCTGGGGGGAGAATTCAGGGACGAGGAGACTTTCAGAAAGCAAATCATCTGGATTGTTGTTTCCTGGGTAATATTAATAATATTTTCGTTAATAAACTACCGTCTTTACTATGATCTTGCCTTTTTTCTGTATTTTCTGAATCTAATACTTCTTTTGTCGGTATCTTTCTTCGGCAAAAGCGCTATGGGGGCTCAACGCTGGCTTTCGTTTTTCGGCCTTACTTTT
>WJKZ01000129.1 GCA_014728785.1 Candidatus Omnitrophota bacterium | reverse complement strand
GTCCAGTATATAACATCTTTTATGAAAAATGATATCTCCCCCAGATACTGAACAAGAGTCTTTATTTTCAAGCCAAACGCCATAAAAATCAAAACTCCTTTCTGCCTCCCAGCCCTAAAATTGCCTCATCCTCCTGCATCCTTAACTGAAGAAATTTATTATTTTTCAAATCAAACCTAACTTCAGCTTACGGCTCGGAAGAGTATTCCGGCTGGCGTGTATGAAAATAAACATCTAAATCTTCGTCGACATTCTTAAGCAAGCCTACTTCTGTGTTATTTTCGGAAACAAGCTGCCAGCCTCCTATAAAAATCCTTTGAGAAACAAATTCGGCATCGGGAATCATATTGGCGAAATTGCGCAAATCCAGATCGCCTTGTATTTTAAAAACGCTGCCGTCTTGGAGGGTAACCGAAGAATCAATGAGGTTAAGGACAGGGGGTTTACCTAAAAAATATAACCGCAGCTCTGCAAAATCATCCTGATTATAGCTGCCTTCTTTTATTATAATATTTCCGCTGGCAAGCAAATTGGAAAAATTACCCCAAACCTTGGTTTCTGTGCTTAAATCTCCCTTGAGAAATTCACCCTCTTCCCGCCACTGACCTTTCGCGGTTATGAAAACTTCTCTTTTGTTTAAATTAAGCCGGCCCTCTATGATAAATTGCGGTAAAGAAAGGTTGTTTATAAAAATAATCCTGCCTTCTCTGGTAAAATCCAAACGGACCCTGCCTAATTTTTTTCCGCCAAAATATACTTCCTCCCCTTTTAGGACTCCGGATAGTGTTTCCCCGGACCGGTCTAAATCGAAAGAAAATTTACCCTGCAGCTTGTATTTACCCTGGAGAAAATCAACTAACTCTACGGTGTTTCTGATAAAATCTATTTCTATGTAATTATCGGGCTTGGCATCGTTTGCGGCTAATAAATCTTTTATACCTGTTAAAAAAAATATCAGAAAAAATATCAGAAAGTAATTAATTCTCATTCAAACTTCAAATCATTGCCTTTCTTTATAACTTTTATTTTAACAATTTTCCCTTTTTTCAACCTATCGGAAAAAACTCCCCTTATCAGGTCTTCGCTTAAGGGATCCTCCAGAAAACGCTGTATCACCCTTTTTAAAGGCCGTGCCCCGTATACCGGGTCAAATCCTTTTCCGATAAAGAATTCCTTCGCTTTAGGAGTCAATGTTACCTCAAAGCCCTGCTCTCTAAGCCGGGTATTAAGGTATTCTATTTCTAAATCGACTATTTTTTCTAAGTTACTCTTGCTCAAAGCGTTAAATACCGTTATTTCATCCAGGCGATTCAGAAACTCCGGCTTAAAAGTCTTCTTTACCTCCTCCATTAATAATTTTTTCATCTCACCATAGCTTATATCCTCATCATCTATGGTTTTAAAGCCGAGAGAACCGCGCTTGCGTATAATCTCTGCGCCCACATTAGAAGTCATTATCAGAATAACATTCCTGAAATCCACTCTCCTGCCGTAGCTATCAGTCAGCCTTCCCTCTTCGAGTATTTGAAGGAGAATGTTGAACACATCAGGATGAGCTTTTTCAATCTCATCCAGCAGCAATACAGAATAAGGTCTGCGCCTGACTCTCTCGCTTAACTGGCCTCCCTCTTCGTAACCTACATAGCCGGGAGGAGCGCCCACAAGGCGGGAAACATTAAACTTCTCCATATATTCACTCATATCAAGCTGAATCAATGCTTCTTCGTTGCCGAACATAAATTCTGCTAACGCCCGGGCAAGTAAAGTCTTTCCCACTCCCGTGGGACCTAAAAACATAAAAGAACCTATGGGTCTGCGGGGCTCTTTTATGCCGGCCCTTGCCCGGCGGATTGAGCGGGCTATAGCCTGGATAGCTTCTTCCTGCCCTATAACCTTCCTGCCTAAATCCTCTTCTATTTTAAGAAGTTTCTCCGACTCTTTCTCCTCCAGCCGATATATAGGGACACCTGTAATCTGGGAAACCAGCCGGGCTATATCTTCTTCTTCTACCTCCGGCATTATCTGGTCCCGTTTCTTGCTCCAGTCCCGCCTTAAAGCTTCTACTCTAAATCTTAAAGTCTTCTCCTCGTCCCTCAGGCGGGCTGCCCTTTCAAAATCCTGCTGCTTTATCAATGCTTCCTTCTCGGTAGTAATGCCGTTAAGCTTCTCTTCCAGTTCCTTTATGTCCTTGGGAGCAGTTAACACTGCAAGCCTCGCTCTGGCTCCGGCTTCATCTATTAAGTCTATTGCTTTATCCGGAAGAAATCTTCCCGACACATACCTGTCGGAAAGCTTTGAAGCAGCCTGCAGGGAACTGTCTTTAAATTTAACCCTGTGATGAGCCTCATATTTATCACGTAAACCTTCCAGAATCCTGATAGTCTCATCAACGCTGTTAGGCTCTACAAAAATAGGCTGAAACCTTCTCTCCAGGGCCGCATCTTTTTCTATGTGCTTGCGGTACTCATCAAGAGTCGTTGCCCCTATACATTGTATTTCGCCCCGTGATAAGGGAGGTTTAAGAATGTTTGAAGCATCTATCGCCCCTTCGGCAGCGCCGGCGCCTACCAGCGTATGTAATTCATCAATAAAAATAATCACATCTTTGGAGCGCTTTATTTCCTCCATGACAGCTTTTATTCTTTCCTCAAACTGGCCGCGATATTTAGTCCCTGCTATCATAAGTGCTAAATCAAGTACCACTATGCGCTTGTTCCTTAAGATTTCCGGCACATCCCCCTTGATTATGTTCTGAGCTAACCCTTCAACTATGGCAGTCTTACCAACGCCTGCTTCACCCAATAAAACCGGGTTATTTTTGGTCCGCCGGGATAAAATCTGGATTACCCTTTCTATCTCCTTCTTTCTGCCGATTACAGGATCAAGTTTTCCTTCTCTGGTCAGCTTGGTCAGGTCTCTGCCGAAAGAATCCAGCGCCGGTGTCTTAGACGCGGTGTGAGTGGCAGAATGAGATGTGCTTGAACTTTCTCCCAGCAAAGCAGATATCTCTTCCTTTACCTTTTTAAGATCTGCGCCCAGTGCCATTAAAACCTGCGAAGCAATACCCTCCTCTTCGCGCATAAGTCCCAATAAAATATGTTCTGTCCCTATATAATTATGGCCCAGGGCACGGGCCTCCTCTGCGGAAAGCTCCAAGGCTTTTTTCGCCCGCGGTGTAAAAGGAATATCTCCTAAAACCGAAGACACGCTTCCCGATGACATTAGCTTTTCTGTTTCTATCCTCAGGCGTTCCAAGCCTACTCCTAAACTTTGAAGGACCGCACAGGCAACTCCTTCACCTTCTCTTAACAGGCCCAGGAGTATATGTTCGGTACCTATATAATCATGATTAAACCTTCTTGCTTCCTCTTTTGATAAAACTAATACTTTTCTTGCTCTCTCTGTGAATCGATTAAACATCTTTCCCTCCTAAATTTTTTCTCAAAGTTTGTGCTCTAAAGTAATCTCTTTCACTATCTGACAACATCTTGGATTCTATCTTCTGTAAATGGGCCGGTTGAATTACCAATATAAGGTTGTTTATTAATTCACGGCCCTTGCTCGGAGAAACGGATAAATCCTTATCTCCAATTATACCTAAATCTAAACCTAAAGACAACATGGAGAGGTGATTGAGAGCTTCCTTGCTCCCTATAAGACGGCAATTTTTCAGCACCCCGAGCGTACGCCATATATTATCCTCAAGGGTAATTCTGTGTTTATCTAAAAGCATCTTTCTGGCCGAAATTTCCTGGGTTTTAACCTGGTTGACCACACTTTTTAAGTTATCTACCAGCTCGGTTTCGCTGACCCCCAGGCTTACCTGGTTGGAAATCTGATAAAAATCTCCTATAGCCTGGGTCCCCTCTCCGAACAAACCCCGGCTGGTAAAAAAAATCTTACTCAGGAATTCAAGGATTTTTCCTACCTTTTTAGTTAAAGTAAGTGCTGGCAAATGCAGCATACAGGAAACTCTCATTCCTGTCCCCATATTGGTAGGACAGGAGGTAAGATAACCTAAATCTTTTCTAAAAGAAAAATCTAAATTCTTACTAAACTCATCGTCCAGGACATTCAATTCACCCCAGCAGTTCTCCAGATTCAGACCCGAAGCCATAGCCTGCATCCTTATATGGTCCTCCTCGTTAACCATCACCGAAATCCTTTCATTGGAAGACAAAATCAACCCTCTCCCTGCGCCGGAGACAAGGTGCTCCCTGCTGATTAAATGCCTTTCTACCAGGAACTTACCGTCCAAGTCTTTTAACTGCTCCATTTCGTAAAATTTAGCTTCATCCAGAGCTTTTATCTTTCTGGCGGCTCCGAAAATTCGCTTAAGGGTATCTTTTCTCTTTTCACTGTTTGCCCGGGGTGGAAAAACAGAACTACGCAGGTTACGGGCCAGCCGTACACGCGAAGAAAAAACTATTTCCGAAGCCGGCCCCCGGCCGTTGAGCCAGCTGTCTTTATTGATTATCAAATCCTCAAACATATTATTTTTTCTTTTCGGACAACTCTTTTATCTTGTCTCTGATTCTGGCGGCTTCCTCATATTCTTCAAGCTTTATAGCTC
>WJKZ01000128.1 GCA_014728785.1 Candidatus Omnitrophota bacterium | reverse complement strand
TGCATCTGCTTTTGATATAGCCTTTGCCTTCGCAATTTTTGCATTTCTTTTTGGCTTCGTCATCGTTGCCGCATACTCCGCATTTGCGCACCCTGTAGCCTTTGCCTTCGCAAAAATCGCAATCTTCCTTCTTGGAGGATATGCCGCTTCCGTTACACTTGGCGCATTTCACTTTGTTAAAGCAGGCGACAACCCTTACCATCATATCTCCGTACCAGCAAGCAGTATTGGGCTCAATCATTCCTTCTCCTCTTTCGTGCCGATTTTTTCAAAGGCCATGATGCAATACCCCTTCGGCAAGCCGAAGGCGGGCGGCGCATCCTTTATTATGTAAGTTACTTTGACATAGAGGGTCTTCCCGGTAAACCGGCCGCCTCGACGCTCCGGGATGTATTCGCGCAACCTCAGCGTATCCCCCACCTGGAAGTCCCTGTCGTTTTTGCGATAATCGAATTGTTTAATGCCTCGTACCATATCCTTGTAAATATCAGGCCATGTTTTTAAGGTGTGGACTTTCATTCCTCCCCCTCGTACCAGTTATCCGGGATTGCTTTTATTTCCTGTAGTCCCGTTACCCTTTTTAACGAGACCACAAAATTCTTGTTTCCGCACAGACATGGCCCGGCGCCTACATCGAGCACATACGGCTTGCCGCATACTTCTATTTTGGTGGCTCCTAACATGTCGGTAAACCGGACAAACACGGCGGCAACCCCTTCTATAAACTTTTCAGCCTCCACTCTTGTCACTTTGCCCTCGCATTACTTAACATTACAAAACATTACAGCGCTACACTAAACCCACACTTTAAGTAACTAAACTCCACCCTTACTTTACTTAACTAAACTTCACCGGTACTAAACCTCACATGACAATACCATGACTTAACTTCACCGGACTTAACTTCACTAAACCGTTACTTGACAACATATAACTAAACAGCACATGGCCCTTACTCCATCACACGTCACAAAACTTGGCCATCACCCAACCTTAAAGCTCATTACACTACCACTACTTTACGGTACAAGACTCAACCTCCACTTTACGAGACGATACAAAACCGTCACTCCACGAGACAATAAATAACTGCACACAACCCATACTTTACGATACAAAACTTGGCCTCCACGTGACCCTACTTTACTCTACTGCACCTCAACCGCGCATGACGCAACAAAACAATAACCCCACTTAACGATACAACTACCACACGACACTCAACTATACCGCCACGATACTTAACGGCACCGTTACTTGACCCATTCATACTTGAAGCGCCCATAGCCTGCGTTTCTCCACTGGCCTATGCCTTTAAGCTCGCCGTAGTCCATCCACTCTTCGATGCAGTCTAACAGGTCGGGCATTAACGTCATTATTTCCACCCGGCAGGCCGTCCCGGCAGGTACCATCTCGCTTCTGGCGATGGAAACTCTTTCGCCTTGCGGCGTCTGGGCCCTGAGCGGGCGCTCTAACATAGTTACCTTCTCGCCCTCGGGAAGTTTGAGAATTATTTTACGCGGATAGACGAAAACATGTCGCGCTATGCGCTTCTTGAAATTTTTCTTGACCTTCTCCGAGGCCGTGCCCTTGATTACGTAAAGCGCCTGGCATGCCGACTTAAACAGGCCCTTAAACATATAATCGTAGATAAAGATATGGCCCTCTTCATCTCTAAGGAAGAATGTACTTTTCTTGTCGGCCTCTTCCTTGATTTCGGGTAGGCTCCTTAGATGCTCGACTTCGAGCTCGGGCGGTATTTCCTCGCCCTGTTTTCTTGCGAGCTCGATAAGATAGTTAATAAGAATGTCCGGGTCTCCGGGATTAGTCCCAAGCACCGGCTCGATAAAGGTGACATCCGCCACCAACCGCGTCTGTAGTCCCTCAAATGCCATTATGGCTCCTTTCAAAAGAGGGGAACATTCGGCTTTTTGCCTGTCCAAACCATTTTCAAATCCCATATTCTCATTAGGGGTCTATCCCTTCATCCGAGGCGATGTCTCTTAGTGCATCTTCAACCTTGCCGCGCCAGTATTCCTCTTTTTCCATCGCCTCTCGGCGAACAACGTCTATGGTTTCGAGGTTTATGTTGTCTTCCAAGGCGCTCAGGATTATTTCCTTGGCCGCCTTGTCATTTAAGGCTTCCCATTGAAACTCGCCCGGTTTGGCCGGGTTTTCGGGGACGTTATACTGCTCTATCTGCTCGGGAGTCAGTCCGCATCTCGACAACTCGAAGTCAACGCCGCTCCAACTCCTTATGTCCGCTTCGGCGGAGTCCAGTATCTCAAGGCCGTGCTTGTCATAGTCGCCGAAATAGAGGATTGTGATGGGCTTGTTGTATTTTTTTCTCTTCCAGATAAGGTCTCTGGAAATGAGCCACTTGAAGGGAATGCTCGGGTCGCCGCCGAAAGGCACGAGGTCAACGCCCCTGGTGTAGTACTTGAATTGCCCGGCCATCGCCTTCGCTTCAAACCAGATTTCTATGTAAACATCTTGACGATAAAAATGGTCAAGCGAAAAATTGATACCATCGACTATATCATCCACAAGACTGTTTACGCAGTCATCTATGGAGGCCTCGCCGCCCGTCCTGTATATTTTGGTTCGGGTGTCATCGGCTAAGGTGTCCGGATGCCATCCCTCGGCGAAGCTTTTCCGGTACCGGGAACTAAGCGCCTTCCACTTGAGATAATCCTTTTTTGTTTTGTACAGACCCTCTTGCAGCAGCGCATAGAAAACCCAACGAAGACTAACCTTGTATGGAACTTCTTCCACAAGCTCAAGGGCCCTTGCTAATATTTGTCCGGTTTTCTTATTCGGCGCCATTTAGCATCCTGTTGTGATAGTGTCCCGTACAGAGCCCCGCAAGCATAAAAAGACCGATAAAACCATTAACCAACGCATCCGGCATTCCTGTAATATAGGCTATCAGAAATGCGAAGACAACAATGCTCCCGATTGCAAACAGTCCCATTTCGCTTCCGCCCCGGTCTGCTTCGGTTTTCGCGGCAAACAAAACCTTCCCGACTCCAAGGCCCAGAAGGAAGGATAAAACCAAACTTTGAGCTATCTCAATCATCTTATTTAAGGGACGGGCGTTCTTGGGTTCAGTATGAAAGGACAATACTTATGCCCGTCCCTTTCTCCTTTTTATAGTAACTTCGTAAAAATCCGTATTAAGCCTGATACCCCGGCTCGCCTCCGCATCCTTGATGATGTATTTTTTATCTACAAGCTGGTTTACTATCTGAGCGGCCCGGGTATGCTGCCACCGCATCAGTTTCGCAATTTCTCTTAATGTGGGCGGCCGGTGTATGTTCTTTATGTATCTTACTATAATGTTAAACACATCCCGCTCGGTCGGCAAAAGGTTCACGAGCTTCTTACGCTGCTTGGCCTTGAGCTTTCGGATGTGCTTTCGCATGCCTTTACTCTTTTTCAAGCGGCTCTCCTATTTATAAAGGTTATTAAGCTGGTCTTTGAATACATATTTTTTACGGTTATATCTTAAGTCCCACTTGTGGCCGTGGGTTACAAAAACATTTTCGAGGTCTTCATCGGTGACTTCCTGCCAAACGCCGAGCTTGATTTCTATCTCGATGCAGTTAATGCTTTCCTTCCCCCTCTTGTCTTCTTCAAACCACTTCGAGGAGTCCACAAAGGCATCCATATAATCGTAGTCTGCATCGCGGTTTTCTTCCTCTTCAAAGAATGTGTCGAGGCGGTATTGAATCTCGCGCTTGACTTCCGGGATGGCCATCTCCTTGATGACCTCTATTGCTTCCTCTCTTGTCATGTCTTCCCTTCGCTATATAAAGGGGATGGCTCTGGGTGTGGCGTTCGGTAAAGCGTACAGTCGCCGCCATCCCCTTCGTTTACACCTTTTCGAGTCCTGTCTTCTGTAAGAATGTTTCCAAGTCCATCTGCATCAGTTCCTCTTCGCATTCCGGGCAACATATCAGAAGACCTTCTTCGTCTATAACGGGCTCGATGACGGTCGAGTCATATTCTTCGCCGCAATTGCCGCATCTTACTACTATAAACATAATATTTTCCTTTCTTTTTAAGGGGGAGCCATCGGGCTATCTTTTCTTCGCGCTGGTGCATCCCCTCTGGGCTCCCCCACTTAAGGAGTACGACCTATTTAAGTTTAGCTCCTCTCTATACACTTGTCCAGAAGTTTTTTACAAAAATGCGCCCATTTCTTCGCTAAGTCGGAGCAAATGGCTATTTGTTATTCTCCAAGACATCATCGAGGTATTCTACCAGCTTGTCGGAAAACCTGTTCAAGCCAATATCCTTGATTTTATCTAATCGGATTTTCATTTTTTCCAGAGCGTCCTCAGGAATGCTCTTTGCTATAGCTATCAAGCCTTCTTCGACTTGTTCCCGGGGAGAATATTCATCATCTTTTTTCTTTTTGAATTTCCCTGTGAGAATCAGAGCACCGATAATGATTTCATCCCCCTTGCGCTGGTTTTCCGGGATATTCTCGATGCGCTCGATACACTCTTCGCAAATAACCATGCTGTCTGCGGGCCTGTAAAAGGTTTGGTAATTGGGGTTGTTGTGCAGGTTGGCCTCTACATTAACAACCCAATAAGGTTTATGTTCCGCCGCATCAATGCGAAGCATACCTTCTCCGTTCACCCTTCTAACCTCTTTGTCACAAAAATCACACTTACTTACTAACATACTTCCTCCTTACCAAATACCTAACATTATTAAAGCGTTAATGGCGAGAGCCATTCCTAAAACGTAATAAACAATAAAGCTCAACGCATCTTCCTTGATTTTCTTGAGTCTCCGGGCCCTTTTTCTGTTTATCTCTATCTCCTCCTTTAGGGTTTTTACCTGTGCCATGTCTTATTCTCCTTGATAATAGCGCTCACTTTGTCTTCGAGGGCCAGTAGTCGCGTTTCTATGTTCGCTATCCGGGTAAGAAGACTGTTAAAATTCT
>WJKZ01000127.1 GCA_014728785.1 Candidatus Omnitrophota bacterium | reverse complement strand
GGCAGGGAAATTATGATATTTGCTCCTGGGATAAAATCATCCTGGGCTTTGATTACCTGAGAGAAGCTGGGGAGAGCCGGTGGGATAGCCTCTGGGGCCTTTCGCTGAGCCCGAAAGAATTAAGCAATACGAAAGGCTATTATATTGAAAACATCTTAACCCCTATGGATAATCTGTTTTTTTCGGCATCTTTCAGGCTGGAAGACCATTCACGATATAAAAGTCATAATACTTTTTCGGTTTCGGGAAGTTATTTATTTAAAGAGACCGGCACCAAGATAAAAGCTTCTTTCGGTGAAGGTTTCAAGGCCCCCTCTCTCTATCAGCTTTTTGACGGCAATTTTGGTAACCCGGACTTAAACCCTGAAGAGTCTGAAAGCTATGAGGTGGGATTTGAACAATCTTTGGGCAGGAATCTGAAGCTGGGCTCGACCTATTTTCATACCCATATAAAAAATTTAATTGAATGGTTACCTGCCGGTTATGACAATACCGGTAAATCCAGGATATACGGTATAGAGGTTTTTAGCCGTTATTCGTTTACTCCTGAAACCGCCTTTAAAATAGCTTACACCCACATGGATACTGAAAAATTATCCGATAAAAGCCGGCTGTTGCGCCGTCCTGATAACAAGTTAACCGCAACGCTTACCGCCGAGCTGAATAAGGTAAAGCTTAATTTAGACATTTCTTATGTCGGTAACCGCATGGATACCGCCGCTACCAAGCTTAAGTCTTACCTGCTGGCCGATTTTTCCCTGAATTATAAGCTGAGCGAGAAAATTGAGGCTTTTTTGCGTCTGGAAAATCTACTGGACAGGGATTATGAGCTTGTAAACGGATACCAGACACCTGAATTTTCTGCTTATTTGGGGACGAAAATAAAATTCTGAAAAATTTTTGTCCCATGCCGGCTTAATAAATAATTATACCGGTTTTCCAGATATTTTCCGTTTAAAGCCGCAAGTTTCCTTATTCAATGAGTTGGCCCAGCTGCTCTTTACTATTTTCTTGATATTTTCTATGTATATGGTACAATTATCTACAAAGTAAGGAGGAAAAATGGCTGAGGTCAATATCGAAAAAAAAGAAGATTTTGAAAGGGCCCTCAAGAAATTTAAAATGCAATGCAAGAAGGAAAGAATAATCAAGAACTGCCGGGAGAGGCAATATTATACCAAACCATCCCAGAAGAGAAGGACGCTGAAAAAAAAACGTTGATTCTCTATGGATTGCCAGGAAATCAAAAAAATAATACCCAAGTATTTTCAGCATACTGCGACAGAGGAAGAGATAAAGATAGTAGAGGAGCATTTATGTGTCTGTCATGACTGCCGCACTACCCTGGGGCAGTTGATGGATAAGCTTAGTGATTCAAAAGACGAGGGTGCCGACGACGATTCCGCAAGCCGGGAAGCAATAGTTTCCGCCCAAAAAGAAGAATCCGAAAGTAAGGCCGAAGATTCCGGCCACACTCCCTCCCAGGAAGAAAAAGACATAAAGCCTTTAGGCGATAAGTTTAAAGAAAAGCCCGAAGAAGAAACAGTAAAATTGCCGGGTTCAAAAGAAGAAGAGGCTCCTGAGAAAAAAGAAGCCCCTCAAGAAAAAACTCCCCAAGAAGAAATTCCCGTAGCAGAAGAAACCTCAGAGGAAAAAGTTCCGGTTATTGAGGAAAATTCTAAAGGAGAATTCCCCCCGGTAGAGGAGACTTCTAAAGAAGAGCCCCCATTAGATGAGATTCCTGTAGAAGAAGAGAACCCGCTTAAGGAAGTTGAGGAGGTTCGGCCTTCTCCAGAGCCGGAAAGTGAAGAAAAACAAATACCGGCGGAATCCGAAGAACAAAAGGAGCCGGAACCTGTGCTTTCAGAGGAGGCACTTCCGGAGAAAGAAGAGCAAGGAAAGATACCGGGAGAAGAAGGCTCAACTTCCCGGAGTGAAGAGGACAAAACAGGGGAGAAGTCTGCTGAGAAAAAGCCGACATTAGAAGAAGAGACCGGTCCTGAGAAAAGCGGAGACAAAAAGGCCGAAAAAGTTTCTCAGGATATGGAG
>WJKZ01000126.1 GCA_014728785.1 Candidatus Omnitrophota bacterium | reverse complement strand
TTTTTGGTTTATAAATGGGATATTTTTAAATTAGAAAAAGATGATATAGATTCCAATCTAAAAATATCTGCCCGTATCGAGAGGCTGATAGAAGGTAAATCTATATTGACCCTGGATGTAAAACCGGTGTTTTCACTTATTCTAAAAGATAATCCCGAGTATAGAAATATAAAAGTTTTAAAAAGATTCCCTCACACCCTCCTGGCAAGAGGAGAAAAACGCATTCCTCTTATCCAGATAAAAGACAGGAAATTTTATCAGCTTGATTCCGAAGGCGTGATTTTAAATTCCAGCAACGAACCTTACGTAGGACTTGTGTATATAGAGACCGGGAATTTAGACCCTTATCTTGAAAAGGGTGATGTGATAAAGGGGGAAAACTTTTCTCATCTTCTAAAGCTTCTTGAGGCTTTAAGGAATTATGGATTTTTGAAAAACAGCTCGTTTAATCGGGCGGAGTGCAGATGCTTGGTAAAATCTATAAATATCTCTCAGGTCCCCAATATCTATTTTATGCTTGAAGTTGATTTTCCCCGCCAGAGCAAGGAAAAAAGAGAGATTAAGGTTATAACCGGCCCCGAAAATCTTGACCGTAAGCTCCATGTGCTGCGTAACCTTATAGAATCTGACCTTAAGAACAGATTGGAGCTGGTAAAATATATCGATTTACGTTACAAGAAGCTTTATATATCGTTCGATAGATAAGTTTTATCCGCCTTGTGGCGATTGCAGCAGGAACAGGTCAACAATAACCGGTGGAGCAGATGTTTTTATGAAGAGAGCGGCTGTAGCAGTTTCTTTAGGCGAAGATAAGGCATTTTTGTCTCTGGGACAAATAAAAAAGTCTCATCTCTACAGTATAGGGACACTGGATATAAACCTCCTCTGCAAAGAAGAAGATTCTTTTATCCGCCTGCGGGAAAATCTTGAGTTAATCGACCAGCGGGTAAAAGAGGTTGAAAAAGATAAAATAATCAGGATAGACAGGATATATTTTGAATTACCCTGGGGGCTTGAAAACGAAAAAGTAGTCGAGGATACCGTACCTTTAAAACGGAGAAAAAAGATTACTTTTTCGGATATTGCATTCTTAAAGAGATATATAGAGGAAAAATTTTTGGAATGGGACGATTACTGTCTGCATAATGTAGTGCTTAAATATGAGGTAGGCGGTAAGGTTTATAAAAACCCGCCTTTAGGGGCGGTGGGTAAAAAAGTAAAATTACGGTGTTTACTTTTTTGGATTAAAGACAATAGACATAAAGAGCTGGAAGATATGTTCTACAATGTTGAGCGCAGCCTGGGGAAGGTTATTTGCAGCAAGATGAGTATGCTGGCGGCTTCTTTCGCAGACAAGGATAAAACCCAGGCAGTAACAAGTCTTAATTACAGGGAGAGTTATTTCGTTGTAAGAAGAAAAGATAATGTGATTTATGGAGAAAGGAGTGACTTCGGTCTGGAGAAACTAATCCAGGCTATATCCCGGCAGTTCGGCCTTACCGCCGGTTTGGCCGAAGAGCTGTTCTACAGGTACGCGTCTTTTAAAGCAGTGCCTTCTTATAAAGAAATAACGGTAAAAAAGGAAGATACTTACATGAATATAAGCATTCAGGCCCTGAATCTTTTTATTAAACGTTACCTGAGAGACGAAATCAGCGTATTGTTCCATAAAATAGCTGAGAAATCCGATGACCGCGAATTTTTAATTTCTTTTTTGGGACAGTTCAACTCCAAAGACGGTTTCTTTAGCTTTCTGAAAAATATTATTCCCTGTACAATAAAATCTCCTCTTTTTGCACCCAACTCTTCTGCATTCGGTACAATGAATTATGCAATAAATCCTTTTCTGGAGGTTGATTACCTTAGAAATGAAACATTATTGATGAAGGTTATCAATGTATACAGGGAGTATTTTTAGGCTTAGAGAGATGGAAAAAGATAAATTGTATGAAGATTTATTAAAAAGCCTTAAAGTAGCCATAACCAACTCTTCGGTATATTTCAAAGAGCACCCCTTATTTATTCGTTCTGTTGAGGAATTCAAAAGGAAGACTGAGCAAGTTTTTCTTATTTCAAACCCTCTGAGGCTGGGGTTCTCAGCCGATAAGATTTTCCTGGGGGAAGAAGGTTTTCTGGACAGTAAAAAGACAGGGGAGGAGGTGGCAATACATTTCCATAACCGTAAGGTTAAAAGTGTGGAAATCGCAAAAGGGGTTACTGCCGGTGAGCTCACCTCGTTTTTGCTCAACGCGGCTTTGTCCCCGAAAGAAATAATAAAAAAGGGCGGTTTGGGGAGGATATTGAAATCCGAAAATTTAGCCCATATAAGAGTTTATGATTTAGATTATTCTCATTTTTTAACCGGCGCCGGCAAGGATTATAAAGACATATGGTTTAATCTTCTCAGTGATACTGTGGAAGGCAATGACGTTTCGCGTTTAGGTGAGCTTGGTGAGACTTTTGCCGATACGCTTGAGCAGGTGGACCTTTCTGAGCTTTTCGAAAAAGAGGAAGAAAGCGAAGCGATTAAGGTTTTCCTCTCCAAGCTTAAATCTCAGTATGGCGACAAATTTGTAAAATGCACAAAAGAGCTGGCCAGGAGTATATTGAGAAGCGAGAAAGCCCCCGGAGCGGGGGGTGTCGAAAGGATTAAAACGTTTTTAAATGATTTAAGCGGGGACGAACTGGCCGACATATTGTTAGCTCAGTTGCAGAGCGACAAGGGCATCAATGTTCTTAGCTTCAATTTGTTTTCCCGGCTTATGGGAGAAAAGAAGAGAGAGGAATTCAGCCGGCTTCTTTCTGCTAAAATAGAAAATAACCCTAAATTAAAAAACAATTCACAATTGGCCGAAAGGATGCGCAAGCTTTTTACCTCTATAGATTCTTTTGAGTCTCCCCGTTTTTACCAGAAGAATCTTGCCTCTATACTGGAGGAGATGTCTTTAGGCAATGGCATTTCTTTCGACAAAGACAAGCTCCAGGCGAATTTTCGTTACCTCTTGCTTGATTTGCTTATTTTTGAAAACAGCTTTAATCGTTTAAGGATAATACTTGATAAGTTTAACGAGAAGCTG
>WJKZ01000125.1 GCA_014728785.1 Candidatus Omnitrophota bacterium | reverse complement strand
TGAATTTTTTTTATAGGATCGCCGGGGTGGTATTCACGCACACCGAAAAATTCATCTTCATCACCGCTTTTGGGAACCGTATCGACACCAAACCAGGGGACCCTTCCTTTCACCAACATAGGGGTTTTCCGTATAGAAAAAGTCTTAGGGTAAACATAGACTTCCTCACTCATGCCCATACTTCCTTCTCCCGAAAAAAAGCCAAGCAACCCCATCAATTCAATCCTTATAGGCCCCACTATATACCTGCCCCGTAATTTACAAATACAGCCGTATTCCAATTTAAAAACCTGCCGGGGGCTTATCCATTCCAGAAAAAAGCTGCGCTTCTTCTCATCAGCACACCCTAAATAATCGTGGATTACCGCATTAAAAATCGGGGTTATACCATCGTTACGGAAGGTAAGCTCTACTTTTAAAGCCTGGTCTTCGGTCAGTTTAGTAGGACATTCCCGGCTAAGCTGTATTTTTTTGGAAACAGCCATATTGGCCAAAACCAGCAGTAAATCCAAAATAAACAATAAGGCTATTACCAGAAAGAAAAAAAAGAAAGTATCTATCCCCATCCTTACGCCAAGAGCGAAAAGGATTACTTCTATAACAGCTACAACAAACAGCTTCTTTAACGAGATTTTAAATCTAAAAGATCTCATTATCTAATAGTTTCAGGAAATAGGGGTCTTTTTCAAAATATCGTCTATCACATCTTTTGAAGAAAGACCGGACATGGTTGCTTTGGGCTGAAGAACTATCCTGTGCCTTAGAACCCAGAAAGCCAGATGTACAACATCATCGGGCACTACATAATCGCGCCCTTCAAGAAGAGCCCAGGCTCTAACCGAATTCATTAAAGCAATGGAGGCGCGGGGGGAAGCTCCTAATTTAACGTTTTCATTGTTTCTTGTTGCCATAACCAGGTTAACTATATACTCCATAATCTTCTCGGATATCTCAATCTCTTTGACTTTATCCTGCAACTGATTTACGATGTTCAAATTCAGTATGGGTTTTACCGATTCTATGGGATGAGCTTTCCTCTGGTCTTTAATAACTCTCACTTCCTCCTCGGGTTCAAGATACCCTACATTTATTTTCATTAAAAACCTGTCTACCTGCGCTTCAGGTAAAGGGTAAGTACCCTGAAATTCAATAGGGTTTTGGGTAGCAATAACCATAAAGGGCTTCTTCAGGAGATAAGTTTTACCCTCGATAGTAACTTTAAATTCCTGCATACACTCAAGCAAACTCGATTGAGTTCTGGGATTTGTCCTGTTTACTTCGTCGGCTAAAAGTATATTTGCAAAGACAGGTCCGGGTCTGAATTCAAATTCACCTTTTTGCGGGTTATAAATCATACCTCCGGTGACATCGGAAGGGAGTAAATCCGGTGTAAACTGGATACGTTTAAATTGTCCGCCGATTGATTTAGCTAAAGCTAAAGAAAGCATGGTTTTACCTACACCGGGCACGTCTTCCAGAAGGATATGGCCGTTAGTAAGAATACCGGTTATAAGCAGACGGATAACATCGGTCTTGCCAACTATTACTTTTTCAATATTATTCACCAAAACTTGCAAATTCTTTAATTCTGTATCTTCCATCTTCTCTCCTTTCTTTCAACCTGTACACCCAACTCTAAAAACTTTAGTATAGCCTTTACTTTTTATTTACATCATATAAAATTATAACATTTTTTACAAAATAATACATATGAAGATTAAAATACATATTGCAGGTAATACTTAAGGAGTTATTGGTACTGATTCGGACTGATTAATCTTTAAAATTTTCAGCGGATTGTAAGAGTAAGTAAAATTACTTCGTATCGGGAGATGTCTTTTCTCTAAGTTTTAGATGAGAAGGGGCTAAATCAATGATTTGGCGGACTGTCATTTCAATTAAATATTCAGGGTGAGGGAAAAGCGCTTCCGGGTGAATCTTTGAACCTTTATCCTTTCTGATATTGCGTATTACTCTTTTAGAAATTCTCTGGATAACTTTTTCTTCCCATTTTTTTATCAGGACTTCCTCTATACTTTCTTTCTTTACTATGCGCCCCTCACCTTTTAAATTATAGCCCATGAATTTTTTTTCGTCGATAGCAGTTACGCTTATGCGGGAATTTTTCTTAAGATTGGAGAAAGTATTCCTTTTATAAAGGTCGATTATATAGAGCTTGCCCTCCGGGTGTATATTTACCAGGCCTTTGGCAGAACAATGGATATAACCCTGTGAGTCGAAGGTCGATACTATAATAAATTTCTGCTGATGAAAAAAGTTTACTATCTCCTTAGGTATTTTTCTCATAATCTTTATAAACTTTTTTCAGAATTTTCTGCTGTTTATATATTTAAAGGAAGATAAAGACGCCTTGGAGCCTTCTCCGCAAGCCACAATAATCTGCTTTTCCGGGACATTGGTAACATCTCCTGCGGAAAACACACCTTCTACGCTGGTACGATTATGACAATCCACCTTTATCTCTCCCAGTTCATTTTTCCCGACCATATCTATAAAGGAAGAATTGGGTATAAGGCCTATTTCCACAAATATCCCTTTCACCGACAAATCAATTACCTCGCCGTCTTTTTTGATTTTTACGCCTTTTACAAATTTATCACCGTAAATCTCTGTTATCTCCGAGGAGTTTATAATCTCTACATTAGAAAGAGATTTTACAGTTTCAACGGTTAAATTATCACCTCTAAGCTGTGGCTCAAGGTTAACTATATATACTTTAGGAGACATCCGGGACATCGAAAGCGCAGCATCTATGGCAGAATTGCCTCCCCCTGCCACAACAACTTCTTTCCCTTTAAAAAGGGGACCGTCACAGGTAGCGCAGTAAGTAACCCCTCTGTTTTTAAATTCTTTTTCTCCTTTAACTCCTAAAGGGCGCGGGTGCTTTCCTGTAGCAACTATAATACTCTTTGAAATATATTCACTCTTATCTGTTTTGAGGTGTATTAAATTTTCTTGCCGGCTTATCATCTTCGCTTCCTCGGGCATTCTGTATTCGACTCCGAAATGCTCTATATGCTGGCGGAACTTTGAAACGAGTTCTGTTCCGCTGATAAACTGGTAACCTGTATAATTTTCTATATCGCCGCTCCAAGCAGCCTGACCGCCTAAGTCCTTAGATATTATTAAGAAATCCATTTTTTTGCGGGCCGAATAAACTGCGGCGGTTATACCTGCAGGACCTGCGCCCAAAATAATGAGATCATATATATTCATATTTTAAAATATGGCTGCACGTATATATAATCAAGATAACTTCATTCTGGAATATTCAGTTTGCGTAAAAATATCTCTGCCGGGCAAAAATCAGTAAAAGAGGATTGTAAAAGATTAAAACCGACAAAAAAATTCAGGAGAAACCACCATTTACTGATAAAAAGGCCTAATGCCAGAGAAAGCAGCACCAGGCTCCCTGAGATAAACCGTATCCATCTTTTTTGGGGAAATTTTTCAAACATATTATACCTTCTTTTTAAAAACTGTAGCGCAACCTCAGATAAATATTTTTATTATTTTCCATTTGTCCGAATTCAGTAAGGTCATCCCTGCCCCAGGCAAAATTACCCCCTACTGTAATCTTAAACTGGTCTGTAATATCGTATTCTACTGCGGGCCGGATATATATATCCATATCCGACGGAGAAAAAAAGGTAAAAAGGCTCAAATTGAGGGTTTGCTGCATCAGCAATTTGCCTAATCTCATAGTAAACAGATGCCTTTCTTTATCCCAGCGGAAATCACGCGGCAGAAGGGATTGCCGGTAATTATCATAATCGAAAGTATATTCATACAGATACTGGACACCAAGACGTAAATCATTACCGAGGTCTTTAGAGTAACCCAGAAGATATTTGGCCATAGAGTTCTCTATAAGCCGGTTATTGCCGTCAGGGTCCTGCCTGGAATTATAAAACCCGAACTCAAAATTAGTTATGCCTCCCAGAAGGGGCCCGCGCACACTCATACCGTAGGCATCCAGCCGGGGATAAAACAATTCTCTATTCTGTTCACTAAGATACCCTACAGGCATTTTATAAAAACCTCTGAAGGCATAAAAGGCGGTTTCATAACTTCCGAAATTCCGGTATATCCTTGCTGCATACTCAATGTTGTCAGCCTGCCGGGCGGGTTCCTTTAAATACCTTTCTGATTCTACTCCTGCTATATCTGACTGTAAAGGATCAAAAAAAGAAAGCCTGTCTCCCTTAAATATTGTGTTGGGGGTAAATAAAGGTATTATTACTAAGTCAAAGTTGACCTTCTGGGTATAATAAGACAGCTTCACTCCGTCACTTGGTTTTTTTAAATACTCATCTTCTCTTCCTATATAGAAAGATATATAGTCTTTGGGAAATAAATCATTGATAAATATATAATCTCCTGTACCCCAGGTGAATATCTGCCTGCCAGCTTTTACATCAAGATTCCGGAAAGGAGAAAAAAGAAGGTTAAGCTCTCTCAACTCAAAATCGGTTTTTCCGGAGTAGTATTGATCTATCAGAAAATCTGCCTTGAGATTGAATACCGACCTCCAGTCACGCAGCAAGGAATAAAATTCGGGATATACGGTAGTTTTTAGCTGAAGACGCTGCTCAGAAAAATTAAAAGCATCTCTTTTGGTATTATCTTCACCCGCTTTTGCGCCGAAACC
>WJKZ01000124.1 GCA_014728785.1 Candidatus Omnitrophota bacterium | reverse complement strand
GTTAATTCCCGGCCGGGCATTATCTCAAGACTATGCCTGCCTTCGCCGGTTCTGTAAATATAGGCCGGCACTGTCGAAGCTCCTGTCCTCAAAGCAAATATTATCGGGCCAACGGGTGTAGCAGCCAGCTTGTTGAAGAATTTTATCCATACTCCTCCCGTACCGAAATTCTGGTCCATTTGTATTATTACAATTTCATTATTACGCAAAGCTTTTATTATACCGTTAACACACTCCTTGCGGGGATAAGAAAAAATAGTTTTAACCCCCGCCTTTTCTCTAAGCTCATGAAAATGATCTCCGGCTTTTTTATCCCTCATGGGTCTGGCTACAATATTAGCCTTATAACCTTTTTTTGCGAGTTTTAAGCTCATCAGAGGGAAATTACCGAAATGTGCGGTAAAAATCACAACCCCCTTCTTCTTAGACAACGCATCTTTGAGATACTCCTCTCCTCTTATACGGACCCGTTGCAGTTCATCTTCATTTTTTAATATATGCAGTAATTCCAGAGAACTCTGTGCCATAAAAATAAAAAAATCCCTGGCAATAACCTTTCTTTCCATAGGGGTTTTTTGAGGAAAAGCTATAGCAAGACCTTGCAGAGCTATCCTGCGTTGCGGCAAAACCAGAAAATAAGTAAGTCTCCCCAAAAGCTTACCTATAATATAGACGGTAGACAATGGTAGTTTGCCGCTTAAATCCGTAAAAATTTTAATGGCATACCAACCGGCCCTTCTCCTCAATGCCTTCTTTCTCTCTTTATCCATAGCAGTTATTATACTTTAAAAAAACGATTATAACATACCAAATTCAGATTAAAATCATTAATTTAGCACCCTTTTTCAATATAGCTCGTGATTGGAATTATCGCTTCCTATCTCTCAACTTTAACCGCCCTGCCAGAGCCAGGAAAGTACATAATAAACATAGATAAGAAAAGACCTCTCCGTACTTGTTGTAAAAACTCCTCTGTTCGTTTATTTTTATTTCAAAGTCCCGGCAACCCTCGACATACACCTCCTTTCCCTCTCTTTCAAGCGTCTCTGTATCGCCGTTGAAAGATACCCAGCCGCTTATCCCCGTATTGGCACTCCTTACAATAGCAATACGGTTTTCTATAGCCCTGAGAGTCATGATGCCTAAATGCTGACCTGCCTCGGGCTCTCCTTTAAACCATGCGTCGTTGGTAATATTAATCAAAAAATCACTTTTTTTTGCGAAGGACCTTACATGAGCGGGAAAGATATCCTCAAAACATATAAGCACTGAAAATATACTGCCCTTATGAGAAAACAGAGTTAAGGCCTCTCCCGGGGTAGTATCACCTACGGAGTTCAGTACATTTATGAATCGCAGGAATTCACGCAAAGGGACATATTCTCCGAAAGGAACAAGCTTAATTTTACGGTATACATTCCTGATTTCTCCTTCTCTGTCGAGCATAATTGCCGAGTTGTAGAATTTACCTTTTTCGAATATCACCGAACCTATAAGCATATCCCGCTTTAGGGTACGGGCGAAACTCTTAAGCTCCTCTGTCTCGTTTATACCCAGAACTTCCGGCCAGGATGCTTCCGGAAAAATAAGAAGAGAATCGGCCTCCGCCTTAAGAGACAGCTGAAGCAACTTTGATTTTATGCGGGAAATAAAGGCCTCCTGCCATTTTAACTCCTGCTCTATGTTGGGCTGAATTACAGAAACTTTAGAAGTCTCACTCCAATCTAAATTATCCAGTCTGTATACAGAATACCCGAAAGACGCCAGAAAAACCATTAAAGGTATTGAAACTGCTTTGAAAATATGAGCAAACCGAACTTCTCTGTTTTTTATCCGGCTGTAAATAACCCATCCGGAAAGATTAACCAGGACTATCAGGAAAGTTATAAGCTTCACCCCTCCTAAATCCGCGCTCTGGATTAAATAAGTATTGGTATATTGAGAATAACCCAGGTTACCCCAGCTAAAACCACACCATACCTTTTCTTTAATAAATTCAATGGCCACCCATAAGGCGGGGATAATAACAAAACCGCTTCTTTTGCCTGTAAAAAAACTTATCAAAACAAACAGCAAAGCATAATACAGACCAAGGTAGGAAACAAGAAAGAATAAACCCAGTTTACTTACATTGCCCACCCAAAAGATACCGGCGGCATAATAGCAGAATCCGAATAAAAAACCGTTTAAAAAATTCCGGCAACGGCTACTATTCTTTATTACATAAAAAGAAGGAATCAAAGAAAACCAGGCAAGAAAAGATAAAGCGGGAGAGTCAAACGCCAATCCTGTCAATAAACCGCTCAGTACAGAAATATAAAAGCTCCTCATCCCAGCAAATTAAAAAAGTGCAAAAGTTTCAGGCTGAAACAAATATTTATCTGCCGCAACATTTTTTGTATTTTTTGCCGCTACCGCAGGGACAGGGGTCATTTCTTCCTACTTTTTTATCCGTAGCACGGGGAGCGGCAGCTTCTTTACTTTCATCGCCTTTTTTGCGCAAGGGGGAATATCTGGCATGGATGAAGTTTTGAGGAATATCAAAATCCGGCGAAGGTTCTCTGGGCTTTAAACGAGCCTTAAAAGCCATGTCTACGATACCTTCCTTTATGGAATAAATCATATCCTGAAAAGCATAGTACGATTCCTTCTGATACTCCACAAGAGGGTCAACATGGGCATGACTACGCAGGTGGATGCCTTCTCTTAAGTGATCCAGTATAAGAAGGTGCTCTTTCCAGCGGGAATCCACCACCCATAGACTGATAGTTTTCTCCAGGTAATGCATATTTTCCGGCCCGGACTCCTCCAATCTATTGCGGTATAAATCCTCTATTTCTTTTTTTACCAATTTAACGGTTTCCTGAAGAGAAAGCCCGTCGAAATCAGAACTTTTCTTATCTAAATTAAACTTAGACTTAAGCCAGTGGGTTAAACCGAAAGTATCTATCTCCTCCTGGAAATACAAAGAAACATTTTTGTCGATTACTTCTTCGGCCATGGAAAGAATCTCTTCCGTAAGGCTTCCACTCTCCAGAATTTCCTTACGCTGTTTATATATAACTTCTCTTTGTTTGTTCATTATATTGTCATATTGCAGGAGCTGCTTACGAATTTCAAAGTTATGGCCTTCTACCCGTTTTTGGGCTACGGCCAGAGAGTGATTAATCAAACCGTGTTCTATCGGCTGGTCTTCGGGGAAACCCAAACTATCCATTAAATTATAAATTCTTTCCGAGCCGAAAAGCCTCATAAGATCATCTTCTAAAGATACATAAAAACGCGAAGAGCCGGGGTCGCCCTGCCTTCCCGAACGGCCCCTCAACTGATTGTCTATTCTCCTGGCTTCATGACGCTGGGTTCCGATTATATGCAGTCCGCCCTTGCGCACAACAGCATTATGCTCTTCCTCAAATTTACCCTTATAACGGGGATAGAGCTTGTTGTAATCTTCCGGGTAATTCTCATCCTCGGGTGAAATTCCGTTTTTATTAAGAATGTCTTTTATAAAGTAATCCAGGTTACCGCCGAGTATAATATCTGTACCTCTTCCGGCCATATTTGTAGCAATAGTAACCTGGCCTAATCTTCCTGCCTGGGCCACTACATATGCTTCTCTTTCATGATATTTAGCATTAAGAACATTGTGCTCTATGCCTTTTTTACTCAAAAGAAAAGAGAGAACCTCTGAATCTTCTATCGAAGTAGTACCGACCAGCATAGGCCGCTGTTCTTTATGCAACTCTGCTATCTCTTCAATGACTGCGTTAAATTTACCTTTTTTTGTTTTATAGATCCTGTCCGGATAATTGGTCCTTATTAAAGGACGATTGGTTGGTACAGCCACTACATCTAATCTGTATATATGTTTAAACTCATTGGCTTCGGTATAAGCGGTTCCGGTCATACCCGCTAACTTATCATACATACGAAAGTAATTCTGGAGAGTTATGGTAGCTAAAGTCTGACTTTCTTCCTGGATTTTCAGGTTCTCTTTAGCCTCTACAGCCTGATGCAGGCCATCCGACCAACGCCTGCCGGGCATAAGCCTTCCCGTAAATTCATCTACGATTACAACTTTACCTTCTTTTATTATATATTCTCTTTCATTCTTAAAGAGCTTGTGCGCTCTAAGACTCTGGGTTAAATAATGCAACCAGGGATTTGAAAGTTTATCGGGTGCCTCGTCAGTAATACTCTCTACCCCGAGCAGCTTCTCACACCTTTTCTCTCCCCGGGGAGTAAAGTAGGCATTGTGGGTTTTTTCTTCTACCACCGCATCATAATTATTCTCTAATTCTGATGGGTCTATTACTGCCTCACTCCCATCCAGATTTTTTATCGTTATGGTCCCTTCTTTATTGTCAAAACTCTGTATTATAACCTTTACCTTAATCTGCCTGATTGCCCTGTCGGCAAGATAATATTTATCAATATAACTCTCTGCCGGCCCGGATATAATCAGAGGAGTTCTTGCTTCATCGATTAATATCGAATCCACTTCATCCACTATGGCATAAAAATGACCGGGCTGAACCATAAGGCCGGGATCACCTACCATATTATCTCTCAGATAGTCAAAACCAAATTCATTGTTCGTGCCGTAGGTAATATCACAGGAGTAAGCCCGTTTCCTCTCTTCCTTGTCCATGTTCTGCTGGATTACACCACAGCTCAACCCCATAAATTCATATACAGGACCCATCCATTCTCTGTCGCGTTTAGCAAGATAGTCATTCACCGTCACTATATGAACCCCCCTGCCGGCCAAAGCGTTTAAAGAAGCTGCGAGTGTAGCCACCAGGGTTTTACCTTCACCTGTCACCATCTCGGCAATCTTATTTTTATGTAGAACTATCCCTCCGAGTATCTGAACGTCAAAATGGCGCATCTTAACAGTCCTTCTGGCAGCTTCTCTTACCATTGAAAAATAATAAGGGAGTATTTCATCCAGAATGTTTTCGAGAGCCTGCCTGCAGGCATCTCCTTCCAGAGAAGCGGTTTTATCTTTTATCATCTTGCGGTATTCGTTTGTTTTGTGGGGGAAGAAGGAATCCTCTTTTTCCGATATTTCTTTTTCTAAAGAATTTACTTTATTCACAACAGGTGCAAGAACTGAAACCTCCCTTAAGGAGGGCGTGGGCATCTCCCTGTTAAGAACAATATTGACTTTGGGCTTTAGCTTATTTATCTTCTTCTGGGAATTCTTAAAAATGAGACCTTTAAGCATTTTTCTCTCTACTCCTGTATTTCAAATAAGCATACATAAAACCGTCGATTTTGCCGTCAAGAACCGCCCAGGCATCATGGTTTTCAAAGTTGGTACGATGGTCTTTGACCAGTAGATAAGGATGAAGAACGTAAGAACGGATTTGTGATCCCCATTCTATTTTCTGCTTTTTACCGCTCATTTTTTCCAATTCCTTTGCCTGCTCCTTCTCTTTTAGCTCATAAAGTTTGGCCTTCAGCACCTTGAGGGCGGTCTGCCTGTTCTGATGTTGAGAGCGTTCGTTCTGGCAGGAAACGACTATATTCGTAGGAAGATGAGTGATTCTGACGGCCGAATCGGTAACGTTAACGTGCTGGCCGCCTGCACCGGAAGAGCGATAAGTATCTATACGTATATCGTCGGGTTTGATTTCTATATCAATATCTTCTTTTATCTCAGGCAGAACATCAATAGAGGCAAAAGAAGTATGCCTTCGTTTGTTGGAATCGAAGGGAGAAATCCTCACCAACCTGTGTACTCCTCTTTCTGCCTTTAATAATCCGTAAACCCTCTCTCCCTCGATTATAAAAGTAACACTTTTTAAACCGGCTTCTTCTCCTCTCAACTCATCCAGAACCTTAAATTTAAATTTTTTATCCTCCGCCCATCTGAAATACATCCTGAAGAGCATACCGGCCCAATCACAAGCCTCAGTTCCTCCCGCACCTGAGTTTATCTCCAGTATAGCGTTAGAGTCGTCAAATTTCCCGGAAAATAAAACCCTCAACTTCAAATTCTCATACTCTTTTCTTATCTTAGCCAGCTCCTCGTTTATCTCCGATTCCATAGAAGAATCCTGGAGAGAAGATATTTCTTTCAGATCTTCTATTTTTTTATGCAGAATATCCCAGTCATCAACATCGCTTTTAAAATACTTGAGCCTTGCTACTACTTCGCGGGCAGAGCCGGGATCGTCCCAGAAACCCGGCTCAGCCATCTGGAGCTGAATCTTTTTTACTTCCGAGCGTTTTTCTTCTATATTAAGGACTTCCCCTATATTAAGAATGCCTTCCTCCAATAAATTTAATTCTTTCTGCAATTCCTGCATATTAAATTTTTGCTCTTGATCCGGTCTGGTTTTATAAAAGTTCCCGGTTACGCAATTCCATTTCCAAATCTTCTCTCTTGTCGGAATAGTCGAGAGCTACCTTGGGCAGTATCTTTTTTGCTTCTGCCAATTTAAGCAAACACTGGTTGAAAGTATTCATTCCGTACAATTCTCCGGAAGCTATGTACTGAGGTATCTCCCAGAATTTATTTTCACGTATAAGCCGGGATATAGAAGGGCTAAGATACATTGACTCGTATGCAGGAATGAGGCCGGGTTCGTCACATCTGGGTATAAGACGTTGAGAAAACACACCTTTAAGGAGGAAAGAAAGCTGATTGTTTATAAATTTATGTTGATGGGGAGGGAAAAAATTGATTATTCTTTCTATGGTAGATGTAGCATTTATCGTATGGATGGTAGAAAAAACAAGTATACCGGTTTCTGCTGCGCTCAGAGCTGCATGACAAGTGCTGGCATCTCTTATATTCCCTATATAAATTACGTCCGGAGAATGTAAAGTGGCCTGTTTGAGAGCGTCTTCATAGCTTAAAACATCGTTGCCTATCTCTCTTTGATTGATAACAGACAGATTGTCTTTAAAAGTCGACTCTATCGGCTCCTCAATGGTCAGAATATGGTAACCGAAATTATTATTTATGTGCTGAATCATGCTGGCGATAGTGGTAGATTTTCCGCTACCGGTAATACCGGTAAGAAGAACCATGCCTCTTTTTTCCCTGCAGTATCTTTCCAGAATATTAGAAGGCAGGTTAAGCTTCTCAAACGAAGGAATACGCAGGTCTATTTTCCTTATCGCAAGCACCGGGGTGTTTCTCTGGTAAAATATACCTATACGAAAACGCCAGTTATCACGGTACCAGTAAGTAAATTCACAACTATGGTTAGAATCCAGCTTCTTTTTGTCTTCCTCGCTTGTAATTTCATCGACAATATTCTCAACATCTTTCACACTGACAATATCATCGCTTACCATCTCTATATTCGCATAGATTCTTCCCTTAAGCGCGCTGTTGGCTCTTAAGAAAATATCTGAAACGTCTTTGGTAACCATTAAATCAAGAATTTGCTTAAAATCCATACGCTTTCCCTCCTCTTAAAAGTAAAATCGTATATCCAGCCTGAATCACTCTCCGCTTCAGTTATTTATTGTATCACATCTCTTACCCTTTTCTCAAAATTTATTAATTCTTTTTTCAAGCCTTTCCCCAGAGAATAACCTCCGCTATCTCTGGATGATTTTACGACCCTATGGCAGGGAATGAAAAAAGGATAAGGATTCTTCTTCAAAGCGTTAGCCACAGCCCTCCAGGAACGGGGACTGCCGACTTTGCAAGCAACCCATTTATAGCTCCTGGTTTCTCCCAGAGGTATAGCGCAAACAACTTTTAATACCTTTTTCTCGAAATCCGTCATATGAAAATACTAAGGCAATAAGCGTTTCTTACGCCTCAATCTCTGATAATTATTGGCAAACCTATGCGCCTCGTCTCTTATTCTCTGTATCAGCTTCAGAGAGGGGGCACCCTTCTCTATTTTCAAAGGCCTCTTCTTTTCAGGAAACCATATCTCTTCTTCCTTTTTAGAAATACCGACCACGGGAAACAATGCCCCTATCTTTTCAAGCTCCTTTATAGCTGCAAGAACATGACCTCTGCCTCCGTCTATTATCAGCAAATCCGGCATCTTTTTCTTTTCCCTTACCAAGCGGCTGTAGCGCCTTCGCACAACTTCGGCAATCATTGCGTAATCGTTTATCCCTGAAACTCCTTTTATCATGAATCTACGGTAATCACTCTTGGAAGGCAGGCCATCCTTAAAAGACACCAGCGAACCTACGGCGTCTTTTTCACCTAATGAAGATATATCAATCGCCTCTATTACCAGAGGCAAAGCCGGTAAATCAAGGGTTTGCTTTAAAGATATTATTTCGTGTTCAAGGGGTTTTCCGCTGTAAAGATTGTTCACGGCTGTAATCCTGTCTCTGGCTTTAGCCGCCTCCTCAAAAAGATTTTTTTCGGAAAGCTTTTTCATCTCTCTGCGAAGCTTATTCAGCAATTGCCTTCTCTCTCCCCTGAATACCATACATATACTCTTTATATTTTCCGTATATTCTGCTTCACTAACCTTCCCGGAACAGCAGCCGGGGCATAAATTCAGGTGATAATACAAACATACTTTTCGGGGCATAACTCTGCAGGACCTGTAGGGAAAAATCCGGCGAAGCATATTGAGAGCGGATTTTAAAACCTTGCCCCTGGGATAAGGGCCGAAAAGAACACCTTTGTTTTTAGCCTTGGGTCTGCACATATGGATACGAGGGAAGGGCTCTTGCGTTATTTCTACATAGGGATAACTTTTATCATCCCGAAGAGCAATGTTATATTTGGGATTCTGCTCTTTAATTAAGGCCGCTTCTAAAATCAAAGCCTGCTCCGGAGTCGTGCATTCAATGTAATCTATGTCGCGGACCTTCTCCATTAAAGATTCATTTTTAAAAGAACTGGGGGGGCGAAAATAACTTTTCACCCTTTTCCTCAAAGACTTTGCCTTACCAATGTAAACAACCTTCCCCGAAGAGGATTTCATCAGATAAACTCCCGGGGAATCAGGAAATTTGTTTATTTTTTTCTTGATATCCATCTTATAAAATAATCTATTTGTTTAAATTTGAAAAAATAACCGCTGGTTATAAAAAAAACAGTAATAAAGCTTACCATTAATAGAATTCTTATATACTTGTTAAAAGGGAGATGAAACCAGAGAAAACGGGCCAGGCCTCCCGTTAATATACTCAAAAACACTATTTTAAAAAATTGAGTTAAGGTGTCTCCCCAGTCTAAACTGCCTATTTTCTTCTTCAATTTATAATAGAGAAGAACGAAGTTAAACCCGGCAGCCAGGCTGCTGCCTAAAGCAACTCCGCCTATCTTTAAAGGAAACATCAAAATCGCGCTTAAAATGGCATTGACTATTAAAGAAAGCGTAGCGGTCTTTGCGGGAGTGGAGGTATCCTTCAGGGAATAAAAAGAACTAACCAGCAGTTTTATCCCGCAAAAGAAAAGCAGGCCGAAAGCATAAAAGAAAAGAACCGAAGAAGTCATATTTAAGGAATAAGGGTCAAATTCACCCCGTCGATATATAACCTCTATCACAGCATCGGGGACAAAAAGAAAAAAGACCGCTACAGGGATAATAAAAAAAAGTATATTCTGGAAAGAAAAGACAAAAAGCTTCTTGAAATTTTCCATGTCACCCTCGCTGCCGTAAGAAGAAAGGTCGACTACTACAACCCTTGAAATAGACAGGGCAATCAAGGCAAAAGGTAACTGGATAAGTCTGTTGGCATAATAAACGGAAGCTAAAGCTCCCTGGCCTACGATAAAACTGAACGAAGAGTATATCGTATCTATAAACACCTGCAGATGATAAACTATACTCGACCATATGCGAGGCACAAATAACTTGAACATTTTGATAACAACAGAATCTTTTAAACTTGAACGGAGGTTAAAATTAAAAGAAAAACCTTCTCTCAACAGGAAAATCAAAGGGAAAATCAATTGCAGAACCCCGGCCACAACAACACAAATTACCAGTATATAATTTTCTAAAGAGCCGGCAAAAAACGGAATACCCGCTATAAAGGTTATGTTAAGAAAAACAGGGGTTATCGATACCACGAAAAACCTCTTTAACGAATAAAGTGTCGATATAAGGCTGGAAGAAAGACCTATAAGAAAAAGATATATAAAAGTTATCCGGGTAAAAGAAACAGCCAGGTTGAATTTAAAGCTGTCGTCTAAAAAACCGGGAGCAATAACGGTTACCAGAAATTTTGCTCCCAGTATCCCTGCAAGTGTAAACAGGGTTAAAACCAAAAGAGATAAAGTAAAAAGATGTCCGCTTATTCTGAATAAACTTTTACGGTCTCTCTGATATTCCGATAATACCGGCACGGCCACTGAATCCGAGAAACCTTCGGCAAAAATACTTCTAAATATATTGGGGAGACGGAACGAAACCAAAAAAGCTTCTAAAACCGCAGAGGTACCGAAAAAATTAGCTATCAGAATATCGCGCAAAAATCCTAAAATACGCGAAATTAACGTACCTGCGCCCATTAC
>WJKZ01000123.1 GCA_014728785.1 Candidatus Omnitrophota bacterium | reverse complement strand
TCCTTCAAGATGTTTTTGAGAACCGGCTCCTTCCCAGATTATACCTAAAACAAAAAATAAAATAATGAAACATACATCCCGGAACACAGGGGATTTTTTTGAAGAAAAATAGAATATTAAAAAAATACCGAAAAGAGAAAATATATAAAGGTACGGAAAAGAAAAAGACAACAGAGAAGAAATAAAAATACCTGCAGCAAAGCAGAGAAAAAAGACAAACCAAAGAAACGGGCTGAAATCAAGCCTGGCTGCCTTAGAAAACAAAAGCATTAGAAAAGTTAAAGATACCTTTACTGTTCTTTATTTTTATTTTCGTAATACTTAAAAGACAAAAGGCTTTCTTCCTTTAGTCTTTTATCCCGAATAAGAAGCCATATTAACCCCAGAATAAAAGCCAGAGGCATGGAAATCAACCCCGGCGGATATGCGGGTTTAAGAATATCGGCCACAAACATGCCCAGAAGAAAAACCCCGACTATAAAAGGCCAGAAAAAAACCCTGGCTCTCCTGAAAGCCAGGGGATTCATGCCCCTGAAAACCAAAGGCAATAATACTAAAAGAGATATTATAGCTGCGACAACCCATCCCAGAAAAGAAAATTCTTTAAGAGGTATCAAGCTAAAAACGAACAGTAAAGAACTCAGGACGGCAAAAATAAAAAGCCTTAACAGGAAAGGCACGCCCAACGGCGTGGAGTTTTTTATATCTTTTGCGGAGAATCCTTTTTGCGAAGAGCCGGCCATGAATTTGGACCAATCCCCGTAATCACCTGCACACTTAATACAGAAAAAATCTTTACCGGAAGTATCCTCTTTAACCTTTATCTTTTTACCGCATATTGCACATCTTCCCTCTGCCATAGCCACCTCTTTTTTTAAAAAATAATATATTTAACCATATCTCCGGCTTTTTTCTCTCCTATGCCTTTAACCTTCTGCAGGTCTTCTCCGCTTTTGACGGGGCCTTGCTCTTTTATAAACTCTTTTATTCTTAAAGCCAAAACCGGCCCTACGCCGGGCAGCCTTTGAAGCTCCTGCGTATCGGCTTTGTTAATTTCTATCAATTTAGCGGCGGCTTCATCTGTTGATGCATCTTCTGCGTTATTATAATACCTGTTTAAATTTTTTTCTTTTTTTATAAATTTAAACCCTCCTCCCAGCAAAAGTATTACTCCCAGACAAATTAAAACTCTCCTTTCCCGAAAGCTTAAATAAAACATCATGCCACTATATTAACTATTTTGTTCCTAACGTATATTATTTTTTTCACCTTCCTATCGCCTAAAAGCTCTCTGATCCTGGGGAGGACTAAAGCCTTTTCTTTTACCTTTTCTTCAGGCCAGTCTATGCCTATAACCGTCTTTTCTCTCACTCTCCCGTTAATCAATACCGGTATCTCAAGACTATCCTCTTTTAAGTAGCGCTCCTCAGCTACAGGCCATTTTTTATCAAGTACAGAAGGTACTCCTCCCAGCAAAACATTGACCTCTTCGCTGATATGAGGAGTAAAAGGAGCCAGCAAGGTGAAAACAACCTCTACCCCTTCCTTAATTACCTGCTTTCGCAGCCCCCCTCCATTAATCCCTTTATACACTTTATTAACCAACTCCATTATCCGGCTTATAGCGGTATTAAACTGAAAACTGTCCTCCAGGTCTCTGGTTACTTCCTTAATGGTAGCATGTATTTTTTTTATAACATCCTCTTCAGATTCATTGAGTTCTTCTTTCTCCTGGCTGCCGGGCATCTCCTTAAGAATATCCAGGAGCCGTATTGCTCTCTGCATAAACCGCCATACACCCAGAAGGCTTCCATCCTGCCATTCGGCATCCTTATGAGGGGGTCCCATAAAAAGAATATACAACCTCATTGTATCAGCCCCGTATTTATCTATAATATAGTCGGGAGCCACTACATTTCCTTTTGATTTCGACATCTTTGCCCCATTCTTTACTATCATGCCTTGAGTAAACAATCTTTTAAAAGGCTCGGGAAACTGCAATAACTTCTCGTCCATTAAAAACTTATTTATAAATCTTGAATACATCAGGTGAAGAATAGCATGCTCTACTCCTCCTATATACTGGTCAACCGGCAGCCAATAATTTACTTTATCCGTAGAAAAAGGGCTCTCGTCGTTGCGAGGAGAAACATATCTTAAAAAATACCAACTCGAATCCACAAAAGTATCCATGGTATCTGTTTCTCTTTTGGCTTTCCTGCCGCACTTAGGACACTTTGTGTTTATAAAATTTTCTATGTAGGTAAGGGGAGAACGGCCTGTGGGCAAAAATTCACTCACCTTAGGCAGAAGGACCGGTAAATCTTCATAAGGTACCGGGACCTCTTTACATTCCGGACAATAGATTACAGGTATAGGTGCGCCCCAGTAGCGCTGCCGTGAAACCAACCAGTCTCTTAATTTATAATTTATACTTCTTTTCCCTATCTCTTTAGACTCCATGTAATCGGCAATTTTTTCTTTGGCCTCCTCCGAGCTAAGATTGTTAAAATCCCGGGAATTAATTAAAGTACCTTCTCCTTCATACGGTCCCCCCGGGACTTCTCCGGAGGGTTTTATAACTTCAGTAACCGGCAAATTATATTTCCGGGAAAATTCAAAATCTCTCTTATCGTGGGCCGGAACACACATAATAGCCCCGGTACCGTAGCCGCTCAATATATAATTGGCTATCCATATAGGAATCTTTTCACCGGTCATAGAATTTACGGCAAATTTACCCGTAAAAATACCTTTCTTCTCAAAATCATCGGCAAAAGTATTGAATGCCGATTCAGCCTTTACCATCCGGAGAAAAACCTCTATTTCAGTTTTATTTTCCGCGTCTTTTATTAATTCTCCTATTAAAGGGTGTTCCCAGTTGAGGGCTAAAAAGGTAGCCCCGAAAATAGTATCTACTCTGGTAGTAAAACATTGTAGCTTTATTCCTGAGCCGGCTACCGGAAAAATTATCTCTACACCTTCGGACCTTCCTATCCAATTTTCCTGCATAGTCTTTACTCTTTCGGGCCACTCCTTAAGCAGCTTCATATCGTCAAGGAGGCGCTGAGCATAATCAGTTATTTTAAAAAACCATTGTTTTAATTTCTTTTGGGTTACCGGAGTAGAACATCTTTCACATTTTCCCATTATAACCAATTCATTGGCTAAAACGGTTTTACAGGAATCGCACCAGTTTACCGAAGCCTCTTTTTTATAAGCTAACCCTTTTTTATATAATTTCAGAAACAACCACTGGGTCCATTTATAATACCGGGGAAGACAGGTGGTGACCTCTCTCTCCCAATCATAACTTATCCCCCAACTTTTTAACTGTTCGGTAATGCGTTTGATATTCTTCAAAGTCCACTCTCTGGGGTTAACTTTATGTTTTATGGCCTGATTCTCTGCCGGCAGGCCAAAAGCATCCCAGCCTATAGGGTTTAAGACGTAAAAGCCCTGCATCTTTTTGTAACGGGCAACGGCATCTCCTATTATGTAATTACGGGCGTGTCCGACATGCAGTTCGCTGGAAGGGTAAGGAAACATAACGAGGCAATAATACTTAAGCTTTGTTTTGTCGTTGGTGTCTATGTTAAAAACTCTCCGGGATTCCCAGAAATCCTGCCATTTTTTGTCGATTTCCTTATTATAATTCATAGCTTTTCCTCACGTATTTTCTGACCTTAAAACTCAAACATTTATAATATACTATTTTACCAGCGAGCGGACCATATTTAAATTTCTAATATCGTCTTCCTCGTTCGTTTTCGGAGTCTCAAGTATGAAAGGCAAGTTTCTTAAAACCGGATGATTTACTATCGCCCCTAAACCTTTTTTACCGATACTGCCCTTACCTATATCAGCGTGTCTGTCGACCTTTTTACCCAATCCAATCAGGGTATCATTAAGATGAATTATTTTCAACTTTTTTATACCCACCTTCTTATCTATATCACTTAAAAGATTGTCCACTCCTGACTTTGTATCTATTTTATAGCCGGCTGCCCAGGCATGAGCTGTATCCAGGCATATACCTATCCTGTCAGCCTGCTTCAGGCGTTCCAGTACAAAGCGAAAATGGGAAAAATTATAACCCAGCCATTTTCCACTGCCGGAAGTATTCTCAATAAGTATAGAAGTTTTCACTTTTTCGGTAGATTCAAGTATTCTGTTTAACGCGTTTGCCACCCTCAGCAACCCTAAAATTTCAGTACCTCCCCTGAAAGAACCCATATGGGCAACGAAAAAATGAGCCCCTAACTTGTCGGCTTCCTTTAAGTCGGTTATAAATTCTCTTATCGTGATCTTGTAGAACCGGCGTTTGTTTGAAGCGAGGTTGGAAATATAAGGTATATGGACTACAAGCGGTTTTATTTTTTCACGGTCCATACTCTCTCTAAAAATTTCTATCTCTTCCCCGTTTAATTTTCTTTTTCTCCACTGGCGGGGATTTCGCAAAAATATCTGCATAGTAGTACAGCCAAGCCCGGCAGCTCTTCCTACCGATTTATGAATACTTCCGGCTATAGATACATGAACTCCCAGATTAATCAATTTTCAACCGCCTGACTATAAAAATCGTTGAGGTTCTGTGACCCTATGGTTTTGAGTGGCCGCACGCCGGAATGCAGCAGGTAAAAATTAAGCTTTTCGGCTACCGGTAAATTGAGGCTAATTTTATCACAAGTGTTTTTATCTTCCAATAATAATTTCACTCCCAAACCTCACCGTATCTAAAAACAGGTACCCTCAAACCTACGATTGCGACAATGGCAGAAAGGTACACAGAATTATACCGGTTTCAAAGTAGGTTTCCTGATTTACCGAAGTAATATCTAAAACGGGAGATTTGCGTCTTTGGGATGGAAAATGAAGGTAAATTACCACATAAATCCGACCTGAAAAGCCGGGCCGTAAATCCTGCAATTTACATCTCTTACTATATCGGCATCGGTATAATCAAAACCGGGCTGGGTGCCCGATTCTTTCATCTCATCCTGCCGGTAATCTGTATAGACAAAAGCCATGCCTAAAAACCAATTGGGGTTTAACCTGTAAAAAGCCTCAATATTGAAATTTATCGCGTAGCCGCCATCCCCCTCCTGCCAGAAAGAGTAATCCCGGAGATTCCACCATCCACGGGCATTGGTCTCAAGCCAGGAATAAGCAAAGCTCAAGCGCGAAAACAATCTTTTGTTTAATGCACCTTCCAGGCGCAAACCGGCCCTGGGGCCTTTGTATTTTATTTTATAGAAGGAATCTAAACCGGCGTATAGAGGAAGACCATCAAGCTGCCACCATGCACCGTTGACATATCTTTTATATTCGGTGAAAGGATCTTTCATTCTATATGTCCCTGATTGTTCCTGGTAACCGGCAAAGACATCAAGGCTCACCTCATCGATTTCAAAAAAATCCCGGACATCTTTGTTAATATCCTCTTTATTCCATTTATACAGACGGTAATAAAGATTAATGTCAAAAAACTCCATATTAGACTCGCATTTTTGCTCGGTTATCTGATAATCTATATATTCAGGAGCTCCATTATGCATTGCCCAAAATCCCCAGTCCTCATCAGAACAGGTTGTGGAACGAAAATTACTGCTTCCGTACCTGCCGCCCACAGATATCTTAGGACCCAGATTAACTTCTCCATTAACAATAAAAATTCCGCCTTTAATAGGATAGGTGAGTTCGGAAATCTTCCTGCCTGATGTTTCCGATATTATACTGAACTTCTGTTCTCCGTAGGGTATCATGTAAGAAAAACTTACCTCGAATACCATATCATCCAGAGCTTTCTTGATAACCCGGCCTCTTGAGGCAGGATACATATCCTTATAAGAAGCTATATTGTTTTGAGAGGGGTAATTGCTTTCATTTTTGTATCCTTTGACATTGTCGGGCAGAGTTTCAATATTTTTTCCATCGCCTGAGGAAACTTTGCCGGCTACGGGAGTACCTTCCAGCTTATTAAGGGCATAATTTATCTTCGCATCTCTTAGGCTGACAGGTCTTGATCCGTCACGATTTTGATATACCCCTTCTCCTATAATCTCGGGGACAAGTTCGTATTCATTGGGGTTGTAACCTTGAGCAAAGCCCTCAGCTAAATGGTTTTCGTTTCTTTTTGAATCTTGAGAAAATACGGCTTCAGGCAGGAACAATAAGGCGACAGCACTAAATAATAATATTTTCTTACTCATTCAATAATTATTACCTGTTTTTTGTAATTTACTATAATCATTATATGTTTGTAATTATGGAATTGCAACATTTTTCTGGAAAAATATAAAACTAAACTGTTGGGGAAGTTGAAGAAAGGAAAGATATATGGAGCCGACGGGATTTGAACCCGTGACCTCTACGCTGCCAGCGTAGCGTTCTCCCAGCTGAACTACGGCCCCACAAAAAACTGTGTTTTCAAATATATCATTTAGTTCATTAAATGTCAATCGGCAAAGAATGCGTGTTATGACAGCTGTAAATTTAAGAGCAATCTGATAAGGTTTTAAATGAAAGCTAATTGTCAATTGACAAAGGATTGGGGCAATGCTATATTTTTATAAGTTGCCGAAGTGGCGGAACTGGCAGACGCGCATGACTCAAAATCATGTCTTCGCAAGAAGGTGAGGGTTCGACTCCCTCCTTCGGCATTTTGAAAACTCCTGCCTTATTTGGCCGGGCTAATCTTTGAGACCGATAATTATAGTTATTCCTCCCAATCTGATATAATAAAAAGCAAATGAGAAATATAGAGTTAGACAGATTTCAGAAAGAAGCAATAAACTGCGCAAAAAATAATAACTCTGTAATCGTAAGTGCCCCCACGGGGGCGGGCAAAACTTTAATTGCAGAGAGAATAATCGAAGATTCCCTCAAGCACGATAAACGAATTATTTACACTGCTCCTATAAAAGCCCTGAGTAATCAGAAATTCCGGGATTTTTCCTGTAAATATCCGGACAAAACCGGAATAGTGACCGGTGATGTAAGCATAAACCGCACCGCCCCTCTGCTTATAATGACTACCGAAATTTTCCGCAACACTCTCCTGGTAGAATCGGACAGCTTTAAAGAGTGTGACTGGATAATATTCGATGAAATCCACTATCTTGATGATGTTGAAAGGGGTACGGTGTGGGAAGAATCAATAATACTTCTTCCACCCGAGATGAAAATGCTCGCCTTAAGCGCTACAATTCCCAACATAGATGAATTTACCGATTGGCTGAACAAAATCCATAAGGTACCTATAAAAAACATAATCGAACCAAAAAGACCGGTTCCTCTGCATTTTTACTTTCAATGTAATAATCAGATATATAATAAGCTGAAAGATTTAAAGAAAGCAAAGCTGGTTAAAAAAAACCTGAAAAACCCCTCCTATAAAGAACAATACTTGTTCACCAAACCCAACAGATTATCTACCCTGTTGAAAAACATAAATACAAGAGAATGGCTCCCCTGCCTGTATTTTTCATTTTCACGGAGGCGCTGTGAAGAGTTGGCTCAGGAAGCAGCAAGTTATGATTTTCTCTTGCCGGAAGAAAAAGAAAAAATAAACGAATTTTTCGCAACACTGCTGGATAAATTTGATATATCATCCTCTTACCATGTAAATTCAATAACAGCTCTGGTCAAAAAAGGCATCGCCTACCATCACGCAGGGCTCCTGCCCGCTCTCAAGGAGATAATAGAACGCCTTTTCCAAACCGGCCTGATAAAAGTGATATTCACCACAGAAACCTTTGCCCTGGGGGTAAACATGCCTGCCAAAACCGTTGTCTTTGACTCTTTAAGCAAATTTTACGGCCGATACCATGCTTATTTAAAAACACGGGACTTTTACCAAATGGCAGGGCGTTCCGGCAGGAGAGGAATTGATGAAGAAGGCTATGTAATTTCACGCATAAATTCCTCACACATCGATTTAGAATCTCTGGAAAAAATAATATACGGCAGGTATGAACCCATAAAAAGCCAGCTAAATTCCTGTTATGCTACTATCTTAAATCTTTACAACATAAGCGGAAATAAAATTTTCGATATCTACCCTAATTCCTTCCACTTCCACCAAAGCCGGGGGTGGCAAAAAAAAGAAATGCTTAATCTCATAAGACGTAAAATAAAATTGCTGAAAGACCTCGGCTACATTGAAAAAGGAGAAATAAGCATTAAAGGAGAACTTGCCTCAAGAGTATACGGCTTTGAGCTTACGGTAGGAGAGCTATTTTCTAACGGTTTCCTGCTTAATTGCAAAGAAGAAGATCTATTCACACTTATCACTTCTTTGGTCTACGAACCTCGAAAAGGCGAAAGGCGGCCAAAATTCAACAAAAAATTAAAAAAAACAAAAAAAGATATGAACAGGCTTATGAAATACATTCACAAAAAAGAAAAGCATTTCAGAATAAGCCCTCTGAGCAAAAAATTCTTTTTCCATCTAAGCGATGTCTGCAGGCTCTGGATACAAGGGGCAAGCCTTATTGACCTCAACAAAGTTTCTACGGTCGATGAAGGGGAAATAATACGTTATTTCCGTATGAGTATACAGGTATTGCGGGAAATAAAATCATCACAAGCAATACCTTCAGATTTTAAATCTGAAATCAGGCAATGCATAGAAAAAGTTAACAGGGATGAAGTTAACGCCCGTAAACAACTCAGCCAGAAAATATAAAAAAGGGGGCGCCTGCCTGCCGGAGAGGCAACAGAAAAAGGAGGACAGGCTACTTTTATGGCTCATAGTTAGTTGCACATGGCCTGGGACTTGCGGCCTGCAGCCTGCAACTTGTAACTTGTAGCTTGAAACCTGTAGCTTGCAGCCTGTAGTGTAGCCTATACCGATGACCATACTCAGACTAAGACCAGACCGATACCGGTGCCAAATTGAAGAGGTGCTTTCCCCTATTGTAATAATTTATCTTGACAATCGGGAAATTGTTAGTATATTAACTACCTATGAGCAGAAGATGTGAAATTTGCGGAAAAAGAGCATTAACCGGGAATTCCATTTCCCGGAGAGGTCTAGCTAAGAAAAAAGGCGGTGTTGGCAAAAAAACCACCGGGATTACAAAACGTAAGTTCTATCCCAACCTCCAGCCAAAAAAAATATTTTCTCAAGGCAAAGTTAAAAAAATTCTGGTCTGTACCAAATGTATTAAAAGCGGAAAAGTCCCCATCACCCCCAGAAAAAAGGCCGCTGTTTCTCAGGCAGAGTAACATCCCTCCAAAAAAGCTGTAATTTAACTCCAGTTCTATAAAACAGGTTTCCGGTTAAGGGGTGGCTAATTACGGGAATACGCCTTTAAATAGAGAGACCTTCAGGAAATTCTGCAATCGCGGATAATCAAACGGGGTAAATTATGGTAATTATTTTTATCCAGGGAAAAAACTATATCCACCTTTTCTCCATATCGCAATATATCTAAAACGTCTTTATCGTAAACTACCCCCTCAAGAGTCCTTGAAAAATCAGTGAGCCACACAGAATAACCG
>WJKZ01000122.1 GCA_014728785.1 Candidatus Omnitrophota bacterium | reverse complement strand
GCTATAGTTCAGATAGTGGAGAGGTGCAAAAAGATATTAGCCGACTACCGGGGCTCGGAGATTATCGTAGTCGATGATGCATCCGGTGACAAAACTTACGAAGCGGCTAAATCTACAGGCGTAAAGGTGCTGAGGCATCCGCACAATACCGGTTACGGCAGGTCTTTAAAAGACGGTATTAGTGCTGCCAAAAATGACTTGATAGCCATAACCGACGCCGACGATTCCTATCCGGTTGAGGAGATACCGGTGATGTTTAAGATATACCGGGAGGAAGGCGTAGATATGGTGGTAGGTGCCCGCCGCGGGAAATATTATAAAGAATCATTCAAGAAAGAAATTTTGAGAAAAATTCTTAAATTTCTTGTAGAATTCACCGCGGGAAAAAAAATAGACGATGTAAATTCAGGCCTAAGGGTATTTTCGAAAAAAACCATAAGCAGTTATTTTGACAGATTATGTGATACTTTTAGTTTTTCAACCTCTCTGACTCTGGCCTATATGATGACCGACAAATACGTTAAATACCATCCCGTAGAATACGAGAAACGTACCGGTGAGACTAAAGTAAAAATTTTCTCCGATTCTTTAAAGACGCTTCAGTTTATAACAGAGGCTATCATGCGTTACAATCCGATTAAAATGTATATATTGTTTTCTTCCGCTTTGGTAATAATATCATTGCTGAATTTAATTATAGCCTTTTTCACAAAAATGCAAATCGCATACACTCTGGGGATAGCAGCTATACTATTGGCCGTTGTTAACCTGAGTATCGGATTAATATCTATTCAGCTGAAACAGATACTGAATTCAGAAAAAGAGTAGTTGCTCCCATAATAAATAAGGAATAAATCTCACCTTGTTGAGCTTAAACCTTACGTCTATCAGCTCATCGGTTTTTTAAGGGAAAATGGGGGAGAAGGCTTTAGCGCTATCTGGCCGGTAAAGTCGTTTTAGGGGTAATCGCCATTCGTGTGCCGTCGATAAGGTAAAGTTTAAGATTACGTTTTTTTACGAAATCAAAAATTGCCGAAACTACCTCTGTATGAATATTTATAAAGTCATGCCAGATTATAAAACCTCCCTCCCGTAGACATTTAAAGGCATTTTCGCTGTCGGAAGCCGTGCATTCATAGGTTTTACCGCCGTCGATGAATACCATGTCAATTTTTTCGTAAAAGGGGGCAAAGTCAAAATTTAGCGAATCGGCGTTAATCATTTCAGTGAGCTTTTCTGCCCGGGGGTCTTCTTTTATATACTTCCCCGCTTTGATTCCGGAGAAGAGCTGGTAAGGATAAAAATCCAGAGTATATATTTTTGAATTGTCATCTATGTTGTAGGCAATGTTTGCGGCAGTCTCGCCCTCAAAAGTACCTATTTCCAATATATTTTTAGCTTTTATTCCCCGTGCAATTGCACACAATGTTTTGATTTCGGAGTTAAACATAACCAGCATGCCGCTGGGGGGTATCTTCGGAGGGTAAGGTATTTTTATAGCGGTTCTATCTACGAAAATATTAAATTTTTCGCAAAAGTCCTTAAGGGTAATCAATTCTATTCTTTGCAGATTATCCCGGATTAATTTCGTAAAGTCCGCTCCGCTTTTTTTATGGTAAAATTTAAGATGGAATAAACGTTTAAGTATTCTCCCGACTTTGGATTTAGCCCAGGATAGGTAAAGGGGTACAGTTTTCTTTTGGCCAAGTTTATTTACCACTTGTATTTCTCCGGGGCATAATTTTAAATTTACTCTTTTTTTGCATCTTTCTATATGTTAGACTTTTTTTAAGAAAGGAAACCGATTCAGAACCCATTAACTTATTTTAATAAGTCCGGCGTCTATTTTCAACTGATTTTAACTTAAAAAAAGCCCGATTTTACTTAAAAAATAATTGCGATAATGCCCAAAATAGTTTTGATATTTCCTAAAGTCTCTGAATTGTCTTCAGATAATCGAATCAACATCTTTCCTCCCTTAGGGGTTCTATCCCTGGCCGGAAGCCTGATTTCAAAAGGAATAGAGGTTTCTGTAGTCGATGAACGAATAGAAGATAAGTTTGAAGAAAAACTTTTGCATGAGTTAAAAAGCGGCGTCTTATTTGTGGGTATATCTTCGATGAGCGGAGAGCAGATAAAGCACGGTCTGGCTATATCGGATTTTATAAAGAAAAATTCCAAAATTCCTGTTGTCTGGGGAGGTGTGCATCCGACCCTTGAGCCGGTTTCTACCTTAAAACACTCTTTGGTTGATATGGTTGCCGTAGGGGAGTCAGAAGAAACGGTACTGGGATTAGTTGAATATTTTCAAAACGGTACTGCTGTCAGTAGAATTAAAGGTATTGGTTTTAAAAAGGAAGGCAGACCGGTATTTAACGATGCTGCCGGTGCGGTAGACCTGGATTCTATACCTTTTATTCCTTTTAATCTGGTTAATCTGAGAAGTTATATTACCGATACCTCTTTCTTTGGTTTCCGGGGCAGACTCATAATTCCTCTGGAAACAAGCCGCGGCTGTTCGCACCGTTGCACTTTTTGCCGGGAGTCTGTGCAGCCCAGGCCCTGGCGGGCTATGGGTGCTCAGCGTGTCGTAGAACAGATAAAAGAAGTAACAGTCAGATATAATTCAAATACGTTTGTATTTTGCGATGACAACTTTTTTGTAGATATCAAGCGGGCAGAAGCCATAATGAATCTTCTGGAGGAGCAAGGTACAGATATAGAATGGTATACGAATATAAGACCCGATTATTTAACGAGGCGGGGGGAAGGACTGGTAAGTTTTTTACAGAGCAGAGGATGTAAATCTTTGACTATGGGCATAGAATCAGGGTCGAATAAGGTATTGGAAAAAATCGGTAAGGGAATAACCACCGAAGATGTTTTTAAGGTTAACCGGATAATGTCGAAATCCAGAATAAAGCCTTTATATGTGGCGATATTAGGGTTTCCTTATGATAACAAACATACCATAAACGAGACTTATGCTATGGCTGTGCGCCTGGCGTTTGAGAATCCGGGAGCAAAGATTGATTTGGTAAAGCTTATACCTACTCCGGCGACAAAAATACTTGATGAATGTTGCAGGAGAGGATTTAAGAGGCCGGAGAGTCTGGTTGAATGGTCGGAGGTGTTTGACAAAATGATGAGCAGATACGCCTACTGGCTGGAAGATGATGCTATGAGGTGGCTTACAAAATGCAGGTACATCATGCTTGTCTTATGGTTGAAGGATGCAAAGCCCTTATTTGCAGGCAGATTTATATTTTATCTATTTGGCGGACTGTTTTTGCTGCGGCAGAAATATCAATATTGGGGTTTATGGTTTGAGCCGAAAGTGATTATGATATTAAGGAAGATTAAAAGAGGCCTGGCTGTCCGGGACTGAAGGTAAGTCTATTATTAATTTTATTAATAGTCTGAAACCACATATTATAATATAATGTAATTTACTCAGTCTATCTTTTGGTTTCAGGCCTTAACCCTTAAAATTAACTCAGCTTCAAGACAGGTTATGAATAAATTCTATATCTACAACGTCTTTCCCAATTGCCCGCTGATATCTATGGATTGTCAGAGAATCTCTGATTATCTTACCGCCAACGGTTTTAGTTTTACTTCCTGTTTTCAAAAAGCAGATATAATTCTTATAACTTTCTGCAGCATAACCGACGCTATGGAGAAAAAATCTCTGAACGAGCTAAGGTATCATTTAAAGAGAGTGAGCCCCCTTAAGGCTGTGATTATGCTTGAATGTGCGCAGGGTATAAATAAGAATCTGACAGATGAAGAGTCAGGATATTTACCCAGGATTACCACCGAAGATACTTCTGCGCTGGATGAAATTTTAAAGCCCGTAAGGCCTTTCAGTTCTATTCCCGAACCCAATAAAATAAAGATTTTTTCGAGCAGCTTGCTGCCTATAGCCGCAAACAAAATAATTACCGGCATTAAGGACTTAAGTCTTATGGGTATGTTCAGGAGGTTCCTTGAGAACAAAAGGACCATAAAGGACAGATTTTTATCAGAAAAGGTATATCATATACGTATTTCCGCAGGCTGTTACGGGAAGTGCGCCTTTTGCGTAAGGTCTGCGTGCCCACCTTTTCATAAAAGCAGGCCGCTGGATGAAATTAAAAAAGAGTTCAGGCGGGGATTAGAGGAAGGTTATGACCTGTTTATGTTCGTTGCCCACGATACAGGTAGTTACGGTATAGACTCGGGTCTCAGTATAGATAATCTTTTGGGTGAAATTTTTAAAATCGAAGGCAATTATAAATTGATTCTTGTAGATTTCGGCGTAGAGTGGCTTATAAAATATTTTAGAGAATTAAAGCCTCTATTCTTAAAGAACCACGAAAAAATACAGCGTCTTGCCTTAGCCGTCCAGTCAGGCAGCGATAAGGTGCTCCAATCCATGGAGAGGTCATACCGGCGCGATGAAGTAATAGATTGTCTCCTGCAGCTAAAAAGCAGCCTTCCCGGCTATAAAGATAAGGTTAGTATCCAGATAATGGTAGGTTTTCCCGGTGAAGAAAACCATGATTTTGAAAAGACCCTGGACTTGGTTAGAAAGGCGGGGTTGCCGATCGTAAATATTTTTGGGTTTTCGCCCCGGCCCCAGACTAAAGCTTATTCTATGAGGCCCAGAATTGAAAAAACAGTTATGCGGGAGAGAATAAACAAGCTGCTTGAAGTAAGAGACAGCTTCAGGTAATTATTTTATATTAAATGAAAAAAGTTGCTTTAATTAATCCCCCTCAAAAATATTATAAAAAATCCCTGCCTTTCAGTTTATATATACCCATAGGGCTTTTAAGTATAGCTTCAAAGATAAGAAATATATGCAAATTGGATTTTTTTGATTTTTTAGCAGAAGATTTTACCAGAATCAATTTCGGGGGTTATTATATTTACGGTTCTCAGCCTGAAACAATAAAGAGGAGGATAGCAGAGAGCCGCCCTGATATAATAGGAATATCAATCCCTTTTTCAACCCAACTCGAGGAGGCTTTGAAAATCAAAGATATATGCAAAGAGGCAAATCCCGCTGCCAGAATTATATTCGGTGGTCCCGAACCCTCAATCCGTTACAGAAGTCTTCTTCGGGATAAAGCATGCGATTTTTGTATCGTGGGAGAAGGAGAAGAGGCTTTTTATGAGTTGGTAGAATGTTTTAAAGAAGGCCGGGAAGCCAGGGATATTAAGGGAGTAGCTTACATAAAGAGAGAGGAGCTGATATATACAGAGAGAGAATATATAGAAGACCTGGATAGCTTGCCTTTTCCCGCATATGAGCTTATAAATTTCAGGAATTATTGGGAAAACCCGTACTTTTACAACATACGCAGTTCTCTCAAAAAATTGTCTGTCCCTGTCTTTACGAGCAGAGGCTGTCCTTATGAGTGTATATTCTGTTCTGTGCATCTGCATATGGGACACAGATACAGGGTAAATTCTGAGGATTATGTAATAAGACATTTAAGGTATTGCATGGAGGAGTTCGGGGTAAAAAGGTTTCATTTTGAGGACGATAACATTTCTTTGGATAGAAGAAGGTTCGAAAATATTTTAGACAAAATAATAAGCAGCGGATTGGAAATCGAGTGGGATGCTCCCAACGGTATCCGCGCCGATACCCTCGATTACGATTTATTAAAAAAAATGAAAAATTCGGGCTGCCGGAGTTTATCCATAGGCATAGAGTCCGGAAACCAGGAGGTTTTAAATAAAATTATCAAAAAAAATACTTCCCTGGAAAAAATAATCGGAGTAGCAAGAGGCTGCAAAAAGTTGGGCATGAGACTGTTGGCATTTTATGTAATAGGTTTTCCGGGTGAGACTAAAGAAAACATAAAAGATACAGTTGATTTTGCTCTTAAGTTGCTTAAAGATTACGATGTAAATCCTGCTCTCCTTTTTGCTACGCCTTTGTACGGTACGGAATTATATAATATATGCCGAAGAGATGACCTTTTGCCTGAAAAAATGGATGAATACTCCCTGGCCGTGGCTACCCAACCTTACGGTGTACCGATAATTGAAACAGATGAATTCAGCCGGAATTATTTAAAAAGAATTGTAAGAAATTATAATCTCAGGCTTTTGCCCGGATTGATTACTTATCACCTCAGGAGAAAAAAACGGCGCATAAAAAATTTTATTTTAAAAACTTATGAATTTTAGAAAGACACTTAATTTGTTTCTTTTTGATATTACAAATTTTCTTGCCAGAATAAAGGCAGATAAGATAATACCGGCCAGGCTGGTCTATGCTATCTTTTCTCCTTTTAAGGGCCCACAGGATACGTTAGATTTTTACGGCAACAAGTTGATTTTGAATTTTAACGACAGGCTTTATTACAATATCTTTAAAAGCAAAGATTCTCTTTCTTTTAAGCTTATAAACAAAGAGATTGAGCCGGGAGGCAGAGTTGTGGATGTGGGGGCGCATATAGGATGCTATACGCTGGTTTTAGCCGGGCTCGTCGGTTCTTCCGGGAAAGTATATTCGTTTGAGCCAGCCGAAGATAACTTCGAATTACTGCGAAAAAATATTGAATTGAACGATTACGGCAATGTTATAGCCGTCAGAAAAGCTGTGGGTAACAGAACGGGACAGACAAGGCTGTATATGCATAGTAAAGGGGTGAGCCACAGTATTTACAGCGCAGAAGATAAGAAAAGATATGCAGAGGTCGATATCTTAAGGCTGGATGAGTACTTTAAAGATAGTACGGAGGGGGTTGATTTTGTTAAAATTGACGCCGAAGGGGCAGAATATGATGTTTTGAGAGGGGCCGAAAACCTGCTGAACGTAAACCCGTATATTAAAATGGTCGTTGAGTATTCTCCTTTCATGTTGAAGAAGGCCGGGACAGATCACCGGGATTTCCTGAAATTTCTAAAAAGTCTCGGGTTTCGCTTGTACGATATAAATGAAAAGAAAGAAAGAGTAGAAGCTACATCAGTCGAGGATTTACTCAGCAGATACAAGGTCAGGAGATTTCATTATACCAATCTTTTTTGCGTTAAAGCAGAGGGGAGAAAAAGCAAACAGCCATTACCTTAAACCTATGATTTCCCTTATTATACCTACACGCAACCGCCCGGAATCTGTAAGCTTATTGCTGGATTCTATACTCAGGCATAGCACTTGCCGGGATTTTGAAATACTCATAGTTGATGACAATTCTTCTCCGTCCAATAAAGATTTACTTCGCAGGGTAACAGTAAAGGATAAGTTTTCAGCTATTCCCGTAAGGTGTATATACAATGAAAAGAGGATGTATCCCGGATATTCAAGGAATAGAGGGGTTAGGGAGGCTAAAGGAGATATCTTGTATTTTGTAGATGATGACTGCCGTTTTTTAAATGATAACCTGACTTTGATTTCAGAATTTTACGGTTCGCAGAAAAATACTTATATAATAACCGCTGGTGATTGTATCTGTACCATTGCCGATGTAAGTTCTGTTCTGTATAATGATTTTTTCCGATGCAGTTTATTCCTGTTCTGGACAAAAAGCAGAAGAAGTCTGGCAGGGAGATTATTTTCCCGGGACAGGTTAAATAACTTCTTTTTAAGGTTCGCTCCTTCTCTGAATATGGCCTGTCGTATATCAGTGTTTGAAAAAGGGTCTTTTAGTCAAAAGTGCAGGGTAAATGAGGATGAGATGTTTTGCGAGCAGGTCACAAGAGAGGGGTGTAAAATATTGTTCAAAAAGGAGCTCAGGGTGGCCCATAATCATGAGTTTCTAAATTTCTCTGAATTGCTCCGGAGACTGGCCGAATTGGGCAGTTACTACAAGAGTAAAAAAATTTTGAAAAGGTGTGTATTCGTGATATTGTATCCTTTAGTATTGAGTTTATTTACCAGAAAACCGTATTTTGTTTTCCATTATTGTGCTATGAGCTATGCGTGGGCATTTTTAAGGAATTGCGAGACAGAAAATGAAGACACCACTATTGGGTAGAGATAATATAAAACTACTGTTGATAAGGCCGCCTTATCATCTTTGGCCGATAATAAATGAATCGGATAATTTTCTTCTGCCTTTAGCTTATCCCTGCCTGGGAGCATATCTGAAGCAAAAAACCAAGGGCATAGAGGTTAAGGCAATAGACTGTCTTCCCCTAAGAATAGGCTGGGAATCTCTTGCCGGAATGATAGCCGAGTATAACCCGGATGTGGTAGGGGTGGGAGATAAGGTCTGTTACATACATGAGGGGATGAGAGCAGTTAAGATTGCCAAAGAGATAAATCCGGGTATTGTTACAGTTGCCGGCGGCCATTTTCACTCTCATATGCCCGAATATTCTCTCAAAAATTTCTGCGATTTGGATTTTGTAGTACGTTTTGAAGGAGAGGAGACTTTTCTTGAGCTACTGGAAACTCTGCGTCAGGGAAAGAGTTTGTCGAGCGTCGAATCTATTGCTTACAGAGATTCCGACGGTTCGGTCGCCGTTACCCCGCCCAGGCCGGTTATTGATAATCTCGATGACTTGCCTTTTCCTGATTATGATTTAATGCCCCTGAATAAATACGCTCCTTTTGGCAAACTCTGGCCCAGGGCTATCACTATTCAGGGTGCAAGAGGTTGCGCCTATCGCTGTAAATTTTGTTCCTGGACAGCTGTAGAAGGAGAACATAGGCTCAAGGACGGCAGAGAGGTAGTAATACCCCGTTACCGAAAAAAAAGCGTGGGAAGAGTAATTGAGGAGATTGATTATCTTTATACCAAGCATGGCATAAGGTATCTTTTCTGGGTAGAAGGAACCTGGAATCATGACCATGAGTGGGTCAATGGCTTATGTGAGGAGATTATACGAAGAGGTTATAAGCTTGGCTGGTGGGCATTTGTAAGGTCCGACCTTTTGCTTGAACAGGAAAAACTGGGAATACTGGAGAAGATGGTTAAGGCAGGACTTCGTCATACCTTGATAGGAGCCGAACGGGCAGAAGATGAGGAGTTGGAGAATCTGGGCAAGGGTAAACTCAGAGCGAATCATTTGATGGAGGCCTCACACCTTATGGAGAGGAAGTATCCTCAAGTATTCAGGCAGGCTACATTCACCACAGGCATAAGGAGAGAAAGTAAAAATTCGATGAGAGTTTTAAGTAAATTCAGTAGGGATGTGCATCTTGATTTTGCGGCATTTCATCCTATCATGCCCTGGCCGGGAACCCCTTTGTGGGACGAGGCTCAAAAGGAAGGCTGGATTGAAGAGTGCGATTTTTCTAAATTCGATATGTTTTATCCGGTGATGTCTTCTGATCATCTAAGCCGGGAAGAGATATCCAGGCTTTCTCAAAATTTATATAAAGATTTTGTTTCAAAACAGCCACTAAGGTACTTAAAAGGGTTATTTTCTATTTATCCTATACGCAGGAGGCTGCATTGGTGGTTTCTTTTTTCCATAACCAGGGTTCTATTTCGTGATCTCTGGCTTTCGCTTTTAAGGAAAAAGAAATTTGAAGGTTTCGGAGCAGTAAACAGGTTGTGGAAACCCCGCTGGTATAACAGCTGATTGGCGGTTTAGGGACAATATAGTGTCTTTTTCCGAGTTTTATTTCAGTTTCATTTTAAAAGTATGATTAATCGATTAGTTGCTCAAAAAAAAAGAAAAAAAATAATTTATTGTTTTTTGACAGCCTTAACTATTTTCGGTATCTTTTTCAGGTTTTCCTCGCT
>WJKZ01000121.1 GCA_014728785.1 Candidatus Omnitrophota bacterium | reverse complement strand
GTATCACCTTTTCGGTTAAGGGGTGAAACTGAACATCTTTTACTAAAACAGGGAGAGCTTCTCCTGCGTTTCCGTCTTCTATGCTCATATTTATAATCGCACTTTCCGAAAAATGAATAGAACGCAAAACCTTAAAAGCTTCCTTGTCCAGAAGCAAAGGAGCGCTTATATCATGGCCGTATACTACCGCGGGAATGAAATCTTCTTTTCGCAGCTTCTTCAGCTTCCCTTTGCCCAGATCATCACGTTTTTTTACAGTAATGTTTATTTTTTCCATTTTTTCATCTCCCTATTGAGTCAAAAAGAACACTAATCGATTTTTCAAAATGTATCCGTTTTATCGCTTCCGCAAAAAGATTTCCAAGCGAAACAACCTTTATCTTTTTACTTTTCTTATCTCCCCCTAGAGGGATAGAATCCGTTATAATCAAAGTATCTATTAAAGAATTGTTGACTCTCTCCACCGCATTTGCGGCTAAAACACCGTGAGTAATGGCAGCAAAAATATTTTTAGCCCCGGCCCGCTTCAAAGCCTTTGCCGCCTCAATCAGAGAAGAACCCGTAGCTATTATGTCGTCTACGAGTAAAACGTTTTTACCTTTAACTTCTCCCAGAATATGCATAATATCCACAGAGTCGGGAGAATTCCGTCTTTTATCTACTATAGCAAGACCTGCCTTAAATCTTTTAGCGTAAGCCCGTGCCATTTTAATCCCTCCTACATCAGGAGATACAATGACCAGGTCATTCATTTTTCTTTTTTTAAAATAATCAAGAAAAACATTTATTGCATAAAGATGATCCAGCGGTATATCAAAGAACCCCTGAATTTGTCCTGCGTGCAGGTCTAAAGTTAAAATGCGGTTAGCTCCTGCGCTGGTAAGAATATTGGCTACAAGCTTGGCAGTTATGGGTACACGTGGCTGGTCTTTACGATCCTGCCTTGCGTATCCGAAGTAAGGAATAACCGCCGTGATGCGCGAAGCCGAGGCTCTGCGGACAGCATCAAGTATCACCAATAATTCCATAAGATTATCGTTTACCGGCGGACACGTTGGCTGAATAATAAATACATCTTTGCCCCGGACATTTTCCTTTATCTGAACCCTGATCTCTCCATCACTGAACCGGGAAACATCCATATTGCTGAGCTTTATTTTCAATGCTCTGCTTATGGACTCTGAAAGTTTCCTGTTGGATTCTCCGCTAAAAATAAGCATTTTATCCATGGCAATCACCCTTTCTTTTTATCTGCCGGGCAGGAACACCTACCACCGTGCTTTGCTTTTTTACATCCCGGTTAACAACACTCCCGGCTCCGGTTACCGCCCCGGGTCCTATCCTCACCGGCGCCACAAGAATCGAATCCGAACCGATAAAAGCACCCTTTCCTATCGAAGTCTGGTGCTTTCTTTTTCCGTCAAAATTGGCCGTTACAGCCCCTGCTCCTATATTTACATTATCATAAATATGGGTATCACCCAGGTATCCGAAATGCTTTATGCGGACACCCGAACCAATTTTTGTACGGTTTATTTCCGAAAAATTACCTAAATGGGTACCATCGCCCACCCGGGTACCTCCGCGAATATGCAAAAAGGGACCCAGCAGACAATTGTTGCCAATTATAACACCTTTCTCTATGAAGGTAAAGGGATAAATTACGGTGTTATTGCCTATTTTTACCCCTTTCTGAATAAATGTAGTTTCCGGGTCGATTATCCTCACTCCTTTGCGGTAAAATTCAGCCAGTATCCTCATCCTCATTACCCTTTCACAAAAAAATAAGTCCTGGGGAGTGTTTATTCCTGTAATTTCATCTGCATTCTCCAGATAATAGGAGCGGGCAAAATCGCCTTCCTTGTGAAGAATCCGGATTATATCAGTTAAAAAATACTCCCTTTTCCGGTTATTTTTCTTTATCTTTGATAAATGTTCAGGCAAAACCCGGGTTTTAAAGCAATACACCCCGCTGTTAACCTCACAGCCATTCTTTAGTTTATGCCTGTGCTTAGCCGGAGCTCTTCTTGAATCAATCTGTTCGCATATCGCTTCGGGGTTACCTCTATCATCCCTTAAAACTACTCCCATTTTATTATTTCTTTTCATATTCGCTGTAATAAAAGAACAGCTTGTGTTTTTTCGCAGAAAAAATTTGATAAAAGAACGCAATGTTTTGCGTGTTATCAGAGGAGCATCACCGCAAAGAACAATTGTATTTTCCTCGCT
>WJKZ01000120.1 GCA_014728785.1 Candidatus Omnitrophota bacterium | reverse complement strand
GCCGAAAAAAGCCAGGACATTATTCAGTCTCTGGTCAAAGCTCAACCCGAAACCATAGCCTTCTTTTTTGTCATTTGTTGTATCGCTCCACTCAATATGGTTTCGGTTATCAACCCATCCTGTCAGCCTGTAATTACCTTCTCTGTTAAAAGGCCTAACCTTAAAATCAACCTGACCGGCAATAAAAGAATCATCCCATGAATCCTCCCAATCTGAATCTGCATCTAAAGCGATAAGCCTCATGTCGTACCAACTGCCCCCATCCAGGCCAAAACTAATCCCGCCTGAGTTATCGGGAAACTCTATAGTGGGAGAATTACGGAAAATATGACCCAGAAACTGAGTAGTTTCATCATTAGCGTATTCATTAGTATCAATATAGGCTGTAGGGTCAATTTTACCTGCAGTTAACACTAAAGGCAAGACCTTAAAACGGTGTTGGTACCAAGCTTCGGTTACTGCCAGGTCATTATCGGAATCATCGGCATCTCTGTTTACATATGAAAAAACTATAAGCTCATCTTCCACCCCTGCGCCATCTCCGGTCTCAATATGCAGGAAAGCTTTATCGTGCCGGCCGAACTCCTTCTGGAACTCCAGGTCAACTGAATAAGAGGAGTCTGTTATATCCCCGCCGCCCGAAGGACCGCCGCTATTGACATCGTCTGCGATCTGGAACACCGAAGTTGCACCTATACCTATACTAAGACCTTCAAGAAACCGGGGCCCCGCGGCCTTCTCCAAAAGACGGGAATCTATGTGTTTATTTAAATCATCTATGGTAACTTCTTTTAGCTGTAAGGTTTTTTTGCGCCCGTCTGATTTTGCTTCGAGTTCAGATATTCTCTTTTCCTGTTGAGAAATCTTTTGCTCCAGTTGCTCGATGCGCTCCAGCAGCTTCTGTTCATTTAAAGAATTTTTGGCAAAGCCGATATCAGGTTTGCAAAATAAGAGAGACAAAAGCATAACGAAAAAATAAAAGTTTTTTTTCATGACATTATCCTTTCATACTATTTTATAAATCGTGTTACCAAAAAATAAAAAAAAATTATGTCCCGCTGGTTACCAGTCTTCCGTGTTTTATTCCTTTAAGCCCGATAAGCTTGTCGGCCAGCTCCTTAAGCTTCTTCGCTTTGCCGAACAAAGCAATTGTTTCAAGGCAATTATGATGGTCAAGATGAACATGCTGCACAGATAAAACCAGGTTTTGGTATTCATGCTGTATATCAATGGATTTATTAAGGAGCTCCCGTTTGTGATGGTCGTAAACCAGGACAATACAGCCGGCTACATCTTTATTCTCCTTCCATTTTTTTTCGATTAAGTTATTCCGGATAAGATAACGGATAGCCTGAGATCTGTTGGGGAAACGGTGGCCCCTCACAAATCTGTCAAGTGCTTCAAGCAGATTTTCTTCAATTGAAACACCAAATCTTTTAATTTCCATGGTATCACCTTTCTAAGGAAGATAACACAAGTTTATCATTTGTCAACCCTTTTTTAAGAAGCTTTCCCGGCTTTCTTGCAGCAATATTTTTTAACTACCTTGAATTGAATAGGTTATTGATGAAAACTTATCTCGGGCCTTTTGAATGTAAGAAAGCTTCTGGCTGCCAAGCTCTTTTCTTTTACAGCAAACCTGAAAAATAAATTTTTTAAACACCAAAAAAAACAGCAAAAGAAAACCCCCGTTTACTGTTTGGTAAACGGGGGTTTTGCTGTCTTTTACAGGATGTATGCCTTGTCTCTTATCAGTACCCCATCCCGGGCATTCCTCCGCCCATTCCGGGAGCACCGCCACCTGGCATACCGCCTTTCTCCTCTTTTTCCGGTTTATCCGCTACCACAACCTCTGTGGTTATGAGAAGCGAAGCAATAGAAGCTGCATTCTGAAGAGCCGTCCTTGCAACCTTGGTAGGGTCAATTATTCCGGCTTCAAACATATCAGTTATTTTATTGGTCTCTGCATCAAAGCCTACATTGGGTTTTTCACTCTTAAGCTTCTCAACGATTACCGAGCCTTCAAAACCTGCATTACCTACCAACTGTCTTAGAGG
>WJKZ01000119.1 GCA_014728785.1 Candidatus Omnitrophota bacterium | reverse complement strand
TGGACAACCTGAAAGAATCTGTATTGAGAATAGAAAGGTTTACAAAGCGCAATCAGGGCGATGGTTACAAAAAGACAAGTAAGAATATCTGACAGTTACATAGAAGCCTTTTGTATAAAATTGGGCCGCAACAACCTTATCGGTCTGATAGGAAAAAAAGGTTATATTATGTGTGGCTATCTGGATTTAAAGACAGCTGACAAATTTGAAGAAATAGGTGTAAAAATTACAGGAGTCTCTACCATAGATGAAGCTCTGAAAAGTAAAGTCCATTCTTTAAGTCATAAGGCCGGTAAAGCCGGAATTTTTAAAGGACAACCCATAAAAGATGTTATCAAAATTATCGCCTAAATTTTTTTCTCTGATTTTAGTATTTTTTTTGTGCGCCTGTTCTCACTCTACTCTGCCCGTAGTTACTAAGGAATATTCTTTGGATGATTTGGTTCAAAGGTACTCCGAGACGGTAGAATATTACCGCCAGCTTATAGAGGATGAGCCGGACAATCCCGCAGCCAAAGTAAAGCTTGCCAGGCTATACTATACCTTCAATGATTACGAGAAATGCGCAGAGACCCTTAAAGGCACAAAGACACTCAAGGGACGGATGCTTCTGGCTAAATCTTTATCCAGACAGAAAGAATATGATTATGCCATAGAGATTTTTGAACAGATAAGGCCTCTCCCCGAAGATCCCGAGTACCTTTACCTCTATGGGAAAGTTCTGGAAGAGAAGAATTTATTTCCCAAGGCTCTTAAGATTTACGGCAAAGTTTACGGGGAATATGAATTTTCTGCCCGTGCCAGAATCAAGAAAATAACAACTAAGGTAGAAAAAGAAATCCCTCCGGAAATAAAGGAAATTTCCCGCCGGGCAAAAGATTACCTGCAGAGCGTCGAAAAAGAAGCAGCAGCAATATTGAGCGTCGATGAAGAATATACAATTTATCCCGACAATACCGCATTACTTACCCTGCATGTTGTCGAGAAAATTCTTAAAGAGAGAGGCAAGAGCCTGGCCGAGGTGGAAATAGGGTATGATTCTACTTATGAACGGGTAGAGCTTGATTTTGCCAGGACTATAACCTCGGACGGTAAAGTAATCTATGCAGGAAAGCAAAATATCCGGGATGTCAGCCGCTACCTTGATTATCCGTTATATAGTAATTCCCGTGCCTTTATCGTCTCCATGCCTTCCGTGGATATAGGCTCTTTTATAGAATATAAAATCAACATCTTTTCTTCAAAACTTGTAAACAAAGAAGATATAAGTTTCGTTTACCGTTTACGGGCAAAATATCCCATATTTCAGTCAAAGCTCCGCCTGATATTACCTCCTGAAAAATACGTGAATTTTAAGTTCTTCAACGAAGAATATTCGGAGGGTCTGGTGCTGGAACCGGAGCTGGATAAACAAAATGATAAAAAAGTTTATACCTGGAGAATGGAAAAAATAGCTCCTATTATTCCCGAGTACGAGATGCCCTCCTCTTCTTATGTTAACCCCGCGATTTCAGTTTCTACTTTTTCTTCCTGGGATGCAGTCTACGGTTGGTGGAATAGTTTATACAGCGATAAATTGCAAATAAACCAAGACATGAAAATGCTGGTGAAAGAGCTGACAAGCGATGCATCCGATGATAAACAAAAGGCAAAAAATATATATGAACATATCTCCAGAAACATACGTTATGTAGCCATCGAGTATGGTGATAGTGGTTACGAGCCTCATTATGCCGAGGAGGTATTCATTAACAGATATGGAGATTGTAAAGATCAGGCTATTTTATTGACCGCTTTATTAAGATATGCGGGTCTTAAATCATACCCTGTTTTAATACCTACTCAAAAAGTTTATCCAATCGAGAGAGAATTTCCTTCCATAAACTTTAATCATGCCATCTGTGCTGTTGATATTGAAGGGGAGATGATATTTATGGATCCCACCTCAGAGACTACCCCGTTCGGTCAGCTGCCCCTTTCCGATGAGGACAGGCCGGTTATGGTATTTTTTGACGACGGCTGGGATATCATCAAAACGCCTCTGCAGAAAAACAACAGAGTTAGTTATGAGATGCTGATAAAGATTAATGAGGAAGAAGATGCTCTGATAGAGAGGAAGGTAGTCACCGACGGGCTTTTTGCTTCCGCTTACCGCTGGTACCTAAGATATACTCACCCCGATATAATAGAAGACAATATTCGTAAAAAGATGCGAAAAATATCTTCTTCGTCTCAACTTATCGATTACGAGATAAAGAATGCAGATGATTTAAGAGCTCTGCCTGTTTTGGTGTACCGTTTCAATACAAAAAAATTCCTGAATCCGGCTAAGGACCTGCGTATAATACCGGTGCTTGACCAGCTTAGCCTGGATCACAATCTTATAAGTAAAGACCAGCGCGACTTCCCTATAGATTTTGAAGGTTTATATACTAAAGAAGCCGAAATATCCATCAAGTTGCCGTCTAACCTGAAAGTGAAGTATCTGCCTTCTCCCAAGATTCTGGAGAGCCCATGGTTTAGTTTAAAAATAGATTACAAAAGCCAGGATGATAAGATTGACTTCAGGGAAGAATTCAGCATAAAAGAGCGTTTTGTCCAGCAGAGTGATTACAGAGAATTCAAGGAATACATGCAAAAAGCTCTGTATATTCTTAAGGAAGAGATTATTTTGGAAAAAGTCGAGTAGGATTATTTGCTGGTTTTTGTACCCTCGAAACCCTGTTTATTTCTTATCCGCCTGCGGCGGATAAATCATTGTGTATTTTCGTATCAGTGAAATAAAAAGATAGGATTATGGAAAACAAGAAGGAAGAAATCACATTTTATGAAGAGTTGATTAAAGACAACCCGGACTTTATCCAGGCACTCATTGTTCTGGCAGAGCTTTATACCCATAACGGCCTCTATGAGAAAGGGCTTAAAATAGATAAAAGGCTTTCGGAAATAAAACCTTATGATCCGATTGTGCATTATAATCTGGCTTGCAGTTTTTCTTTAACCGGTAATCTTGACGATTCCCTGCGTGCATTGAAAAAGGCTGTATTACTGGGTTACGGGGATTTTGAATATATACTGGAAGACGAAGATCTGAGTAATTTGCGCCGTACCGATGATTTCAAAACATTGTTTTCAAAACTGGAAAGGGTCAGGTAATAAAGGTTCAAAAAGATGTCCGAGAATCGCAGATATATAAGAATTTCTACAGTTTTGCCGGTGGAGTTTTTTCTTTACGACAAGAGGGGCAAACGCATAACTCCCTGGCTTCAGGGGTTCACCTGTGATATAGGAAAAGGCGGGATATGCCTTCAGGTTAACGATTTATGGTGGGGGTTTTGGGACAGGTTAAGCCAGGAAGGAGCCAGTTTGTTTTTAAGAGTGAACTATCCTTTGAGAAACAAAACCCTCACCTTTAAAGCCAATATTGCCTGGCTCAGGAAAGAGAAGCTCAAAGATTTCACACGGTATCTGATAGGACTTGAGTTTTCCGGACCCGGAAACCAGAGTTCCCGCAGCATATTCCATTATGCTGTCTTTCGTAAGATTTTACCTATTGGTGCCGGAGCCCTTATTTTATTTTTGATTTGCTTCTCTTTATTTATTTCCTGGAGATCTAAGGTACTGGTCAGGCAAAACAGAAAATTGGTGAGTGATTATGTAAGTATTCTTGAGAGAAGTTCTGATTTAGAAGAGGCTTTAGGCCAGGAAGCCGAAAGAAAAGAATTCGTTAAGAAGAGGCAGGAGGAACTTCAGGGAGTTATAAAATCTCTGGAAGAGCAGGTACCTAAATGGATAGAAGAATATAATTCATTGATGGATGAAGAGGCGGTAGGAGAAATCCGGGGAGAACAGGTCAAAGTTCTGCAGGCTAAAATCAGAAATTTGGAGAGTGAGTTAGCCGCACTGAAAAGAGAAAATGATTTTTTAAAAAACCAGGAGGAGCAAAGACAGGCGGCAACTTTGCAGATAAAAGAGAAAGTTAGAGGTCTGCAGAAAGAAAAGATCGAAACTTCCCGTAAAGTTATAGAGGGCATGTATAGATGGATAAAGAACAGGCAGGATTTCGTCAGGGGTCTTGTGCTGAGCTACGAAGGCGATAAGTCTTTGGATAAGGTATGTTTCACCTATGATCAGGCGTTGGCAGCTATTGTGTTCATGGTCTATGGAGATAACGACCGGGCTTCCAAGATTTTTGATTTTTATCTGAACAGAATCAATGAGGGGGAAAATATATACAACGCTTATTTTACAGACGGCGGTGTATTTGAATATATTATCCACAGCGGACCTAACGCCTGGTTAGGTTTGGCAGTATTAATTTATACTAAAAATACCGGAGACAGAAGGTATATGCCTATCGCCGATAAAGTTGCCGGTCTCCTTTACGGCCTTATGGATGAAGAGGGAGGAGTGATAGGCGGACCTACTGTTGAATGGTATTCTACAGAACACAATCTCGATGCTTATGCTTTCTTTAAGCTTTTCTTTGAGCTAACCGGCAATAGTGACTATAACCGGACAGCCGAGCGCATAAAAACATGGCTGGTACATAATGCCTATACAAGCCGTACCCCTCCGGTGAAACGAGGCAAAGGGGATTCCACTATAGCTACCGATACTTACACCTGGTCGGTTGCAGCTTTGCGTCCCCGTTTGCTTTATGAGCTTAAGATGAACCCTGAGGTTATACTGGATTTTGCCGCAAAGAATTGCGAAGTTTCGGTTAAATTTGAAAGGAGAGAAGGGTCGGTAAATTTAAGAGGCTTCGATTTTGCTAAAAGCAAAAATATGCCGAGAGGAGGAGTGGTTTCCGGAGAATGGACTTCTCAGATGATACTATCCTTTGAGATAATGGCTGATTATTTTAAAGGGAGGAATCCTGCCAAATTTAAGGATTATATGGAAAAAGCGGCATTTTATTTTAATGAATTACAAAAAATGCTGATTACCTCTTTTTCCAAAGTAGGCAGAGAGGATCCCTGCCTGCCTTACGCTTCCAGTCCCTTTATAGATACAGGGCATGGGTGGCGTACTCCGAAAGGGAGCGAGACAGGGTCTCTTGCCTCTACTGCTTATTTTCTTTTAGCTTATCACGGCTACAACCCTTTGGAGGGAAAATTCCTGGAAGTTTCCCTGAAAGACTTTTACGAAAGAAAAGAGGATAATCTCCAGACTTTTTCCGAAAAGGTGGATTTGCTTTTTATGGCCGGGGATAAAGAGCGGGTTTCCGCCCCTGCCTTTTAAACTTTAAAAAGCATTTAGAGTATCGGGAGTAGAATATTAACGGGATGCTAAATTCGGAAAAAGAGAAAACAAAAGGGAAAACGGGTTTTGTTGCTATTATAGGCAGACCGAATACCGGAAAATCTACTCTTCTTAATAATATTTTAGGGAGAAAAATCAGCATTATATCTTCTGTCCCTCAAACCACCCGTTATCAGATAAGAGGTATACTTAATATAAATAATTCACAGATTGTGTTCATAGATACGCCGGGTATGCACTCCTTTAAAGACAAATTAGCAGCACACTTAAATACCGTCGCCAAAAAATCTCTGGAGGGCTGCGATTTGGCAGTATATGTGGTCGATTCTTCCCGCAGGGTCGGCAGAGAGGAGCAAAAACTGGCCAGGATAGCAGCTAATTCCGGTATAAAAATTGTAATGGTTTTAAATAAAATTGACCTCGGGGGACGTTTTCTTGGTGATTATATAAAGTTATGGCAAGCCTTTATAGGAGGCGAGGATAAACTTCTCTATTATTTACCTTTATCTGCAAAGACCGGGAAAAACGTGGATAAGTTGAAGGAAATCCTTTTGGAAAACCTCCCGTCGGGGGAGATGTTTTATCCTCCGGAGTG
>WJKZ01000118.1 GCA_014728785.1 Candidatus Omnitrophota bacterium | reverse complement strand
TGAATAACAAAAAAAGAGTTATATATGTTACGCCTGATTATATTATTATTCTTAATATTTTTACCTTTTAGTGTTTCAGCAGATAGGATTATTTTAAAGTCCGGCAAGACAATTGATGCAAAGATTCTTGAGCGTGCAGATGGGTATATAAAGATAGACTTTAGTGGCACTCCTTTAACCTATTACCACGAACAAATAGAAACTGTATTACCGGCTACAGAAACGCCTGTCCCTGATTCTACCCTGACCGGTGATACCTATTTCCAGGAAGGAAAGCGTTGCTACGAACAGAGAAAATACCAGGAGGCACTGTACAATTTCACCAAATCAACAAAACTTAATCCCTCACATTCGGAAACATATCTCTGGGCGGGTTTTGTTAATGCTAGATTGAATAACCACAATAAAGCTATAAATTTATATACCAAAGTTTTGGAATTAAATCCGGATTCGTACAGGGCTTATAAGAATATAGCCATCTCATATTTTTATGTAAATGATATAGACAAAGCAGTAGATTGTATGGAAAGAGCTATCAGCCTTACACCCGAGGAAGAAAAAGAATATTTATTGTATTGTTATAATTGGCTGGCTTATTTTTATGGTAACTCAGGAAAGCAAGAGAAATCGATTAATTTTTACAAAAAAGCTATAGAACTGGGTCCAAAATATGCCGATAGCTATATTAACCTTGGTAATATGTATAAATCACTTGGCAGGCGCGAAGATGCCATCATTGAATTTGATAAAGCCGGAGGGCTGTTGTCAGACGATTTTTCTACTACTTTTAGGCTGGTTAATTCTTATCTGGGCATTGGCGAATATCAAAAAGCTATAACGATTCTTAAGGACCTGCTAAGTGAATATCCCGACAATTCCAGAGTTATTGCAAGTTTAGGTAATGCTTATATGCTAGCGGGTAATTATGGTGATGCTATAAATTATCTTCTTAAGGCAGCAGAATATGACCCTAAAAATTATAACATTTATATTACCCTGGGGGATATTTACAATCACATAGGAAAGCGTAAAGAGGCTTTATCTGCTTTTGATACAGCAATCGCGTTAAACCCTGATATCGCCCGTGCACGTATGGGTAGGGGGGCGGTCTTGATATATTTTGGACAGCACCGTCCAGCTATAGAATCCTTATCCAAAGCTATAATTATTGACCCTGATTTAGCCAAGGCTTATGCTTATCGCGGCATTGCTTATTCAATTTTAGCAGAGCATGGTAATGCAAAACAGGATTTCCGTAAAGCAGTAGATTTAGATCCTTCCATATATGAGATTTTAAAAGAGCTTTATATTTTTAATGAGCCCACATCAGAAGAGACTGGAAATAATATTATGTATAGGAGCCGTAGAGGACATTTTTGTTTTCTTATTCCAAAAGGTTGGACTAAAGTTCCCGATGATGAATTTGAAAAATTAAAAGATATGTTAATAGAAAACCAGGATTTTTTAAAGTACCTGAAAGATAGTATTAACGATCAATTCAGCCCTGACAATGACGAGGATTATAAAGCAATTGAATATATTGATGCCTTATTCCAGAAGAAAGAATCTCCCGTTACCCTATCTATGCCTTTTGTATGTGTCAGCGTTAATGACAAGACAAGAGTGGGGGAGGATTTAATATACGATTTAATAAGCGAAGCAGGTTCGGACAGTCCATTTGTAATTAATTATGACAAAAGAAAAAAAATCCTTAAGGTCACTTTCCCCTCCAGACGGTTAGGTCTTATAGGCAATATAAGGACCGAAGTATTTGTTATATTGAGTAAATACGGAAATGCATATTTTGAACTTACCAGCCCAGAGAATAGCTACCATGACGACTCAGAAGATTTTTCAAAGATGATCGACACATTTAAATTTGACAGAGGTTATGAATATGATAAATCCCAACTAGAGACCGGAATGGTAAATATCGACACTCCCAATAATACATTTAAAAATAGAGGATTATTTTTACTTGTAATAGGCTTATTATGTGTATTAGGGGTCTATATGTTCAAAAAGAAATGTTAAAACAGGGACAGATGTTAACGCTCAGTAATTAGGTAACTCTTTTGGTATAATAGCCAAAGGAGGTTACCAATGAAATACCATGATATAATTATCGTTAAACGCTGGATTC
>WJKZ01000117.1 GCA_014728785.1 Candidatus Omnitrophota bacterium | reverse complement strand
ATAAAACCAGCTGTCCGGTTGAACAATTACCCTTACATCAAAGTTTCCGGAAATTATATCTTCGGGGCGCGAGCCGTTCCTGAAAAAAAGAGTGTTACCTTTTAAAAAGACTCTTACCGGAAAAGACGGGGCTCCAAGACAAAACGCTCCCACGCAATTATTAAAACATTTTTTTTCCTCTTTTGCAAAAAAACAATCATTCGATGTAGTAATATAGCCATAGGGATAATAAAGCGATAAAGAAAAATCTTCTAAATCCTGCTCTATTTTTATTCCCTGTAAAACCGGGTTCAATTCAATACGCCCGATACCCCGGAGAGCTAAAAATTTAAGAAAATCCCTGTTCAGGGCCGGCTGGCATATATAATCCACCTCCTCTCTATTAAAGTATTTTTTTAAACCGTAAAGCCTGGGGTCCTGTTTTTGCCTGGTAAGAAGGCGGCCCAGAACCGGCTTAAAGCCGAATTTACGGCACATTTTAAGAGTTGCCCAGTCATTCAGGACTACCTCACAACCCCTCAAACCCTCAGGTATATTTTGTAGTAAACTCTCAAACCCCTGGAGGGCGTATTCTTCTAAAAACGGGGTGACCAGAGTAAATTTTAAATTCCTGGAGGATACAAACTCCTCTAACTCTTTTAAGTCTTTCAAGCCGGGCAGAAGGTGAGAACAGAACTCATCGCCGAAATATATGCGGGAATAACCCTTCTCCCATAAACTTAACTCCTTAATCTCTTTTATAAATAATGCCTTTTCACTCATACGAATCACCGCACATAGTAGCAATCCTGGTCCCTGCATTTAATTCCCAGTATATCTTTACGCAGGTTTCTACAATTTTCCTCAAACCCTGGCTTCCCGGATTCAAAAATATCCAACGCTCTTTTTAAAAATTTAATATCCTTGATTTTTTTCTGCAGAGGATTACCTCTGCCGGCTATTTTTAAATACTCTACGCCGCTTTCTCTCAAAAGAGGCAGTCTGCATACGCCACAGGCAAAAAAGTTATGTGAAAAACGGGATTCCAGCCTCAGCCCCTCTTCTTTTAGCCGGGATACTGCATTCGAATCAAGAAGACGGTAATTAAGCGAGCAGCCCAGATTTTTGGTGTTGATATGCTCAAGTAAACTGTTGCTAAGAAAAAGAGGGAGGTAATTAAGGGCAAAATTTAAGGGAATTCTTTCAACAAGTCTTTTAAACCTCTTGTGAGGCAAAAATCCCAGGCCATGCTGGAAGCCGCAAAAACCGTCGATATTAGGACAGCCCATGTTAAGAATTATACTTTCAAACTGAAGCTCCGGATTAGCTTCCCGTATCTTTTTTATAGTGCTTAAAGGAACTCTTCTGGGCAATACAATCCTGAGGATACCTAACTCCCCGTAAAATTGAGCGGCGTAAGAATTAAAGGTGGTCCCCATAACACTCATTATCAACTTAAGGCGGGGGAAATATGACCTGAGGTGAGTAACGAGGCCGAGATCTGAGACGATAAGGCTGTCCGGATTGAGATTTACTAACTTGCCCACAACTTTAAGAATAAGTTCGTATTGGGAAGGGGAATAGAATTCATTTAAAACGACGCTGACGCCAATGCCATTATCCGCGGCTGCCGCAAGAGCCGAGCTTAAATCGCCGGGATTAACAAAATTGGCCCGGCGGCCATAGCGGCGGTTTGCTGCGCAAAGAATACCTTTTTCTTTTACGAACTCGGAAGGCCAGAAACCGCAATACAATTCGTCGGCCCCGGCCTTTTTAAGAGGGATGATCTCTCTCGCTTCCGAAAAAGGTGCTATTATCTTCATATAATATTTTTATTTCCTCTGGATTGATATCTTCCGGCTGGAAATAGCGCCTGAAAAATACAAGACGCTGGTTTAAGAAATCCAGCCTGTCGACTTTTCTCTGGCCCAGTTCCATAAGAGAGTAAGGATGCTTCAGGGGGTGAATACGGCTCCCTTTCACCCCAAAGATAAACTTCAAGAAATCCCAAAAAAACAGAACCCCTCTTAACCCGAAGCCCTTTTTTACTATCCTTAAAAATTCTTCAAGAAAAATTTTCCATTTTATTCTTTTTAAACAGGATAAGCTTAGCTTCCCCGTACCGGTACGCGGTACATTCCAGAAACCGCAAACATCATCGAAATTCATTTTTTTCTTTCCCCCGGACAACTCGGTCAAGGGCAGCGGCTGGTAAAAGAAAAAATACCTCTTGTTAGGCTTTAACTCATCAAGCAATTTAAAAGAATTTTCAATGCTCATCTTTGTCTCGCCGGGGCCGCCGATTATAATATTTGTACTCCATATTATATTATACTCCCGCAGGAGGCTCACTGCCTTAAAAATCTGTTCCCGGCTGAAATTTTTTTTATACACCTGGTTACGCATCATATCGTCACCCGATTCAATACCGAAGGCGATGAGAGCACAGCCGGCTTCCGCCACCATCCTGACTTTTTTTTCGGTTATTTTATCTATCCGGGTCTGAAAGCTCCAGGGCATTTCCCTATGAAGTCCTTCCTGTTTATAACGGAAACAAAACTCTTCGACAAAAGAATCCTCTAAACCGAAAGTTAAAGCAAAAAGAGACACCCCGCGCAGACCTCTGTGGAAATATTTTCTTTTGTTGTGTTTTACCTCCTCGATTATATTCCCGGGGCTCCTTACCCGGTAATATTTACCGGGAATCTTTTCTCTTATGATTTTCTCCGAGCAGTAACTGCAACTGTAAGGGCACCCCCTGGATATAAGATGCATTAGACCACGGTATAAATGCATATTCGTTGCAAAATAATCTTCTATATTGTAATGGTCCCAATTAGGAAAAAATAACTTGTCTAAATCGGGAAAAAAAGGACGCAAAGAAGTTTTAACCGTTTTTCCTGCTTTTTTAAACCACATCCCCTCAACCACAGGCTCCTTGCCGCTTTGAAGCTTGTGGAGAAATTCCGGCAGGGAAACTTCACCCTCCCCTATGCATATAGCATCTACTAAAGGGTTTGATATGGTTTCCTCGGGAAGAAGTGTGGGCTGCATGCCCCCGAAAATCGAAAGAGCCTTAGGATGAATCTGTTTTATGACTTTAGTTACCTCCAGCCCATAGGCAAAGCTGAAGCTATTAGCGGTAACAGCTATTACATCGGGCCTGAAATCAAGTTGTTCGTGAATATAGGAACGGTAATTAGTATAGTGATGGGCAAAATCCAGAAGTTTAATCTGATGCTCCTTTTCAACGGCGGTCATCACATAAATCAGGCCGGGATTAACATGGGGGTCGATTACAGGATTAACAAAAACTACTTTCATCTAAAATCTTATGTGTTTAAAAAGCGGGATACTGCCTAAAACCAAAGATGGATTTCTCAATTTTTATTTTTTTCCAGGGTGTAAAGACTGAGGTAAATTCCCTCAACAATTTTACGGTCCAGATTACCGTATCTTGGTTTGAGGTAATTTAAAACCGCCAATGAATTACCCGTAATTTCTTCTTCGGGCGACCAGCCGGACGCTACTAGCCAGAGGCGGCGCTGGCCGAACACTTTAACCAAATCTTTGTCCTTCAGATTTAAACATACCGGACTCTCTCTGAGAGAATACCTCGCCCAGGGAGAAATACAGGAAGGGATAAAAAAAACATATTGTAAATTGAAGGTAAGTTGGCCCCTGTAGTAGGGTGAAGTTTCCATGTACCACAAAAAAGGACATATTGTAGCCAGGTTAGCGTGGGCAATAATGTCGCCCTGTTTATAATTTTCTATAATATAATCAACGGCCGGCTTGATATTTCTCTTTTCGTGCACTCCCTGATGATATTTAAGAGGGGCGGGAATTGTGTTGTCGTAATAATTATAAAGCGAAAGGAAAAATAAAATGAAGACAGCCGAAAGAAACAACCTTCTCAACAAAGGGCTTAAACTATATAAACCTTTGGCGATAATAATATAATAAAAGGGCAAGAGATAGAATATATACCTGCTCAGGTACAAAGAAGACCCGAGAGAAATAATAAAGAGCATCATTAAAGGCAAAAATAAAAAAGCACTCAGGATAAACAGGTTATCTTTATCCTGCCTGTATTTAAGCAGAGCGGAAAATAAAGGGGGCAAAAATACAAAAACAGATAACAGGTAAAGCAAGGTATTTGCGTGGTAACCTAAATTAAAATTCTGGAAAGTAATAAAAAGGGACTCAAGAGAGGGTTCTTCTATCCAGGAAACGTTACCTATATAGCCTAAATCCTTAAATAAAATCGGAAAAAAGCCAATGGCCGCCGCTGAAACCGAAATAAAATAAATTATCCAGTGTCTGCCAAGAGACCTCCTTTCTACAAAAATAATGAACAGAGAAGACACTACACTCAACAAGAAAATATAATGAGTAAGCAAGCTTAGAAGGCAGAAAATAACAAAAATAAGCCAGTATCTTATTTTATCCTCTTTCAGGGTCAAAACCAGAAAATAGGCAGCCAGCAGAGTGAGCAAGACCAGCAAGGAATAACAACGTATTTCCTGTGAATAGTGGATATGAAAAGGAGAGAACGCCAAAATGGATACGGCAATAAGGGCGATTTTCCGATTGTACATAAGGCGCGTAAACTTGTATAACACAAACAGAGAAACTATACTGAAAAAAACAGAGGGAATTCTCAGCATGAATTCGCTGTTATCGGAAAGATAGAGCCAGTTACGCATTATGCCTAAATCAAACAAAAAAGAATTAGGCCACAAAAACGAAAACCTCTGGGGCTCTCCGGCAAAAAGAAGTGTATGGGCTTCATCGTACCAGAAGTCCCATTTACCCAGCTTCCACAGACGCAAGACACCCGCTGCTAAAAGTACAAGAAACAAAAATATATTATGAGAAGAAAAAACAGTTTTTCCTGCCGTCTCTTTGGCCATCTAAAATCAGGTATGTGTTTAAAATATCTCCTTACCGCCTTTTTTTACGGATATCAAAGAAACGCACGGGTTTGCGCCTGCTTTCGCCTTTTTCCGTAAAAAAAATCTTTTTATTTACCGCCTCCCGGGACTCTATCAAAATTTCTGTGTTTATCCTGAATTTCGATTTAATGGTTTTTCTCACCAGAGAACCGACCCTTTCTTTTTCGTTTTTGCTTTTTTTATCCTCCACGGCGATTATTATTCTCAACTTATCCATCAAATCCGTATCATTAAAAGCCTGAAGGTAGTAATTATTTATGCCTTCAAGGCCCGATACCGTCTCGCTTATTTCGTACGGATTGATTAGCAGACCCTTGAACTTAAGGAGCTCATCTATCCTTGTACTTATAGGCCCCATACGGGCCGAACTCCAGCCGCAGGAACACCTGCCTTTCATGAGAAAAGAAATATCTCCGATAGCGTAACGTATTAAAGGAAAAGCCTCCGTCCCCAGGGAAGTTATAACCAGCCTCCCCTTTTTCCCTTCCTCTAAATTGCGGTTATCTTTATCGAGAATCTCCAGATAAAAAAACTCTCCCGGTATATGATAGCCGACTCCTTTATCGCAAACAGTCCCGCAGATAGGACCCTCGCTGGCCCCATAGACCGGTTTGATAACGGTACCTCTCCATAATTTTTTTAGTTGCCTGCCCAGCTTGTTGCAGGTAAAATCTGAATTTACGATATTCTGGCCGCAGACGCATATAAGCCGGGGCTTAAAATTTCTGAACTCCCTCCTGCTGTCGGCAAATGCTTTTAGCCTGGCCATAAAAGAAGGCGAGCCCAAAAAGACACTACTTCCCAATGTAAGAGCGTTATTAAGCTGACTCTCGGTAAATCCGGGCCCAAAACGCAAACTGCAGATATTATTATTATAAAGACCCAGCCAATTATGAAAACCGGCCACCCACATTCCTGTGCCCAGAGGATAGGTAATCTGCACGATGTCTCCTCTTTTGATTCCGGCGATATTATGCAAAATAGAGGTAATCTTAGCCATCCGGCTTAAATCTCCTCGTGTATAAGGAATAAAAGTGGGCTTTCTGGTAGTACCGGAGGTAACCGATATATCTATCCACTTATTCTTTGAAACGGCGGGTATTTCCCAGTTGTAATCATAAAGGTCCCGGCGGCTGACCACAGGAATATTTTTAAAATCCTCTAAATTCTTTATGTCTTTTGGAGTAATTGAATTTTTCCTGTACAAATTGCGGTAAAATTTTGAATTTTTATAAGCGTGATTAAGAGCCTGTTTTATCTTTACAAACTGCCTCTTTTTTATCTCTTTTTTCGTGCGGTAGTCAAATTTTTTGTCATATCTTCCTGCGCCGAAAATTTTACTCATACGCTACCTCCAACACACAGGGTCCTGGGCAAAAGGATTTCCTGTCTCAGAGAAGGCCTTTCCCCGGCATCCGTAACAAACATTATTGTGCTCGCAAGTACTGCATTTTCCTTCCAGGTATGTTTTTATGTTTCTCATCTTCTTTATCAGCGGGGAGCTCTTTAATATGCTTTTTAAAGGTCTATTCCTGATATTCCCAACGCTAAGGTTTAACCCGGCGCAGGGATAAACCTCGCCGGTTGAGGTTACATAGCAGCTGTAATCGTTGCGCCTGCAGGGAAAAGCAGCTATCGGGGGGTAAGGTATCCAGGTATAGCCATATAACTCCTCATCGATTCTCTTCAGCTTAAAAAACATATCCTTTATTTTGTCCTTGCTTAAGCTCAGCTCTTTATTATTCCTGGCCCTGCCCTGAGGAGTAACCACCTCCATAAAAGGTAATATTTCGTTATCCCGCGCCCACCTCCAAAGATAAGGGATCTCAGCGTAGTTCAAACCGCAGATTATGCTTTCAAGAATCAGGTAAGGTTTCCCTGTTTTAGTATATCCTTTTTTCAATGCTCTCTCAACAGCGGCTTTCACAATTTTACAGGAGCCGCTGTTAGAAGTGAGATAATCATGTATACCGGTATCCTTAAATGCGTTGAGTTTTACGCAAAGATTGATATCTAAACCCAGAAAATAATCCAGCCAGCTGTCATCAAGGAGGACACCGTTAGTCAGAAGAGTTATGGCTAACTGTTCATTTTTTATAAATTCAATCAACTCCTTTAAACCTTCGTAAAGCAGGGGCTCCCCTCCGCCTACTATAACAGCCTGATGCGCTCCTGCCCCTTTTGCCTGAAGAACTACTTTTTTTAACTCATCAAGCGTTAACTCGCCTTCCGGAGCTTCCCCGGCATCGGCAAAACAATAAATGCAACGCTGGTTACACCTCCTGCTAAGTTCAAGATCGAAAGACCTTATAATATCTTCTGTTCTGCTCCCGGCTTTCTCCTTAAACATATACCTTTCAAGAGAAGGCGGAGGCTTTAAAATACCGTTCTTTTTTTCATACATTTTTAATGTCTCGTCATAAGTTTTTGCGCAGACAAATCAAATGCTGGCAAAAAGGATAACCGTCAAAATATTTAAGCAGGCTTAACATGCCCTTGTTGTGCATATAAACTCTTGCATATATAATATCGGATTTTTTAAGAATATACTCCCGTATCTGGTACATAAAAAAACGCGAGAATCCTTCGGGAGCAGCAGGGGAAACGGCAAAAAGTATCGGGTCAATCTTTTCTTTTTTAGCGGTTTTTTTGAACTCTTCATCCCGCCTTAAAGAACAAAAACCGGCTATCTTGCCTCCCAGTATGCCTACCAGTGCTTCATCCCCGTACTCCCCCAACAAACTGTTACGGATATTGTGAAAGTAATACCGGTGGACCTTTGTCTGAGGAAGAGCAGAATCAAAATGATACCTGGTTTTTGAAAAATTCAGTATACTTTTGCCTATGTCCAGAACCCTGGGTATGAATTCCTCCCTTGCTTCTTTAAGGGAAAAATCCCTGTAGTTTATAACTTTAGGATGAAAGCCTTTGTCGGCTGTAACTATGTTAACGCCTTCGGCTACCATAAATTCAAACCCCTCCTCCATAAAAGAACGCAGAGAACTAATATCCGCTATGTCCAGACGGACAATTACATTTTTTACCTTCTCTGACTTTAGATACCTCAAAACATTTTTTAGCAATTTCGTTTTTTTTTCCAAAGAATCAGCCGGGGCTGACTTCAGAAAGAAAACATTTATTTCAGCCATAGAAATGCCGAAGTAGGAAGTATCCCAGGCCAGAGGGACAACGCTTGCCACAGCCTTTATTTTATCTTTTTCAACCCCAAAGAATACCCCTCCCTCATTCAGGGCGGGTTCAATCTTTTTTAAAAGCAGATAATTTGCATATTCAGCCGGCGTTATATAATCGTTAAACCTGTACGGAGAAAAATTACAGCCGGCCAGTAAATACCTGACCTCTCTTTTCGAATCCTTATATTTTTTTCTGTCTGCTCTATAGATTTTCATACCTAAAACTCTGGGTAACTCTGCCGTAAGCCTAAAAAAGCCGTTAAAACAGATTAGCGGCAAGGCTTCTCATAAACTTTAAAAGCCGAAGCAGCTATTTTATCACAATAAAGACAATCGTTACATAGCAGCGGAGTGCAATCAGCGGGCAAATCCTTTAAAAAGGTATTAAGCTCTTTATTATCGAGAAAAACTTCTTTCTTCAGAAAGGAATCTTTAATCTGTTCGAATTCGAAGGGTAAAAAAAAGCCGCTCAGCTGTCTCAAAAACTTCCCGCTCTTGAAAAGTGAGGGGTAATACAATAAATCCAGAAGATTGCCTTCATAACTTTTTTCTATATAGGCTTTTACTATATCCTGAGGGCTGCCGGGAGATAAATCGTCTCCGGCTAATCTTATTTTTCTTACTCCGGCCTCTTCATACGAATCCAGGTCCTCCGGCCTTATCCAGTCGGTTTTTATAAAGTCTTTAGAATCTTTTAGACGAAGCAGAGGGCATAAGGCAAGGAGCGAGCGGCGGAAAAAAGATGAGTTTATGTGGCAGCCCCAAAATTCACCCCCTTCGGCCAAAGAACAATTAAGGTAAAGCGGGCAATGCCGGAGACAGCCGTTATTGGCAACCAAACCTATATCTATATTAAGATTTTTACTGAATCCGGCGATGGTTTTCAGATTTTTGTTAAAATAAACCGGAGGTAAAATCACACTATCCGCACCCAATTCCTGCCAGTATTTTATCTTCTCTAAAGAATCAAGACAGGCTTTAGACGAAACTGTCAGAGAAAAATGAGGATAATTCTTCTTAAGCCATATAGCCAGATAAATATTTGAAAGGGTGATAGAATCTATACCTGCCCTCGCCAGTTGCTTAAATATATCTCTCATTTGCTTCTGGCCTCTCCGGCTGAATTCTTTATTACCCAGACAGACAGAATCCAGAAGACAGCTGAACCTCAAAGCCTCTCTTTTGTATTGGGATACACTATCTCTAATCTCTTCAAAGCCGGCAAAAAGGTTGCTTTCGCTAAAATTTTTTCCTGAGAAGCCTGAAGGATAATTAAAGTATATCTCAAAATGCTCCCCTTTTTCTATGCGGGAATCAAGAATCTTCCTTACTTCTTTGACCTTATACCAGCAAAAAGGAATGGAAAACTCCATAATCAGAGATAGGTAAATAACTTTCCGCTTTTAAAATCTTCAATAACCTCTTCAATCTCTCTTAAATAATTATCTTTTCCATTTACCGCTCTTATTGCTCTTTTTGCTGTTTCTTCGCAAAAACCGCAGTCTTCACACCTTACAGCATCACACTTCTTGTCCTGCAAAGAAAGCAAAAAACCATCAAGAGCCGGATTGTCCACATACAGTAAATTCCGGGATAGTATCGAGCTAATCCTTTTCAGGCGGAAAATATTCGCCATGCCGGGGCGAAGAAAAAATTTAAAAATATACTTCAATTCCGGTTTAATAAAATTAATGTTCTTCGAAGGATGCGGGAACAGGTCTATCAGATTGCCTTTATACTCCCGGTGGATGTAAGCTTCTATAACCCTCCTTAAGAATGCCGTAGCCATGCCTCTATCCACCAATTTAACAGAGTCTATGCCTAAATCTCTGTAATGGAGGGTATCTTCCGGCCTTATCCAATCGGCCCGGATTAAATTTAGGGGTTTTGAAACTTTAAGATAAGTACACATCAGGCTGTAAAAATCGGCGACAAAGCCTCCTGAGGGGTGAGACTCTTGAGAAGCATGAGAACAAAAGAGACCGTGATTTAAAGAAAAAGGGCAGTCATACAGACAGCCGTCATTGGCTATAAGCTGAAGCCGGCATTTAACGGCTTTACGGATTTTGCGGATTAAACCAAAATCACGGTTAACTCTGAACTTAGCAAGGGTGATTTTTTCGGCCCCCAAGCCTTCCCAGAACCTGGCTTTTTGAGGAGAATTCACTCCGGCAAGAGTAGAAACACAAATTTTAAACCCAGGATAATTACTTTTTATGAACTTTGCAAGAGAAGGCAGAGCAACCGTAAGAGACTCCACACAAGAGCTTTTAAGCCACTCAAGAAGGCTTCTGAGACGGGCGTCTTTTGAAAAATTACCTTCATAGAGACACATCGAATTCAAAAGGTAATTGAATTCGAAACCTTTATTATGAATTCCTTTTATGTGAGAAGCGGCTTCGCTTTTTGCGATGTGGCTGCAGGCTACCGCAGGTCTGCCTCCTCCGACGGTATCACTATCGAGTTTGCCGTAAAATTCTTCGATGTTATCCGGAGTAAGACCTTCTATTAAATCATACTGCCAGTTGTAGCCTATAGAAAATTTCATGGAATCAATTTTTGACCATAACGACAAATATTTTAATCAGGGGTTTTAGAGACAACAAGCGCCCCCCGAACAACAGCAAAGGTTTTAAATGCCGTAACTTTCCCAGAGGAAAATCTATAGTAAATATTTTTTTCACCTTTACCAATTCAAACCCATGGCGGCCGGCTAAATTTTTCCAGCTTTCCTCATCAAAACTCTGCAGGTGGCCATAAGGATGAAATAATTTTGCGCAGTAAGGGCATTTAATCTGCCTGGCGGTTAAATCCTCGCTATAAGGAGAGGTTACGAATAAATAACCTCCCCGAATCAGAACTCTTCTTGCTTCTCCTAAAGTTAAATCAAGCCGGTCTGAATCGAGATGCTCTAAAACCTGAGACGCAGTAATTGCGTCGAAATATCCATCCCGGAAAGGTAAAAAACCGGAACTTGCCTGTACACAAAAAATGTTTTTTCTTCTTAAATTTACAATTATATGTTTAAGAGCTCCCCAGGCTAAATCCAATCCCCATATGCGGCCTTCAGGATAACGGTCAGAAAGTTTATCCAACAAATAGCCGCTACCCACACCGATATCAAGGATTGACGGGTTCTTCTTTTGTATATATGAAGAGATTTTTTTTTCTAAAAAATCTAAACGTCTCCGGGAAAAATCCCTGTCTTTGTACCGGGAATTAGAAAACTCATAAAACTGCTCCAAATAATTAAAATCGCATCCTTCTGCCATAGGTCTATCTACTTATATTCTGCCACATCCGGCCGCCTGAAAACAACAACT
>WJKZ01000116.1 GCA_014728785.1 Candidatus Omnitrophota bacterium | reverse complement strand
CTGTGGGTAAGGTAGGCGGTGGTGGTTTTGCCGTTAGTACCGGTAATGCCGATTATCCGGGCCCTGGTAAAGCGGGAAGAGAATTCAATTTCGCCTGTGAAAGGCACGCCGCATTCGGTGGCTGTTTTTACAGCTGAAGAGTTGCGAATATCAACACCCGGACTTAAGACAACCAGGTCCGAATCTTTTATGTATTTACGGCTATGCCCGCCGAATTCAAACTTAACACCTTTGCCGGCAAAATAATCGATTAGTTTTGTGCCGAATCTTTTTCTCTCCGCAGACTCACTGACCCTTACTTTCTTTTTCAGCTTTGCAAGAAGCTTGCAGAGACCGATACCGGACTTACCCCAGCCTATTATACATATGTTATTTAAACCGGATATATCCATAAATACTATGGGCAAGAAACAATAAAGGGGTTCGGCCATCAACCCGGAATCCGAAAAACTACCTTACCTTCAGAGTAAGCAGAGCTACGACTACACACATGATTGTTATTATCCAGAAACGAATTATTATTTTCGGCTCATCCCAGCCTATTATTTGAAAATGGTGATGAAGGGGTGCGGCTTTAAACAACTTCTTTTTTCTGAGCTTAACTGAAAGGATTTGCAGTATTACACTCATTGCCTCCAGCACAAATAACCCCCCGCTTACGAATAGAAGAAATTCTTTTTTTATAAACAAGGCTATCGCCCCCATCATACCCCCTAAAGCCAGGGCGCCTACGTCTCCCATGAATAATTCGGCAGGATAAGAATTAAACCACAAAAAACCAAGACCAGCTCCTATTAAAGCAAGACAGACAACAGTCAATTCTCCCGCACCTTTTATATACGGTATCAGGAGATAATCCGCAAAATTTATATTACCTACCACATAGCTTAGTACGCCCAGAATTAAAAAATTGATTATTAAAGCTCCTATGGCCAGGCCATCCAGGCCGTCGGTGAAATTAACCGCGTTGGAAGCCGAGAGTATCATAAGAATAGTCCAGAATATGTAAAACGGCCCCAGTTCGGCAACTAAATTTTTAAAAAACGGGAAATTTAAAGTTGTAGGGAAATCTTTAATTGCGACCAGAAAGATGCCGAGAATAAAACCTATAATTCCCTGCCATATCAACTTCTTCGTCCGGCTCAAACCCTTAGACCTTCTTATTTTCAAATAATCATCCGCCAGACCTAAGGAACCGAGAGCAGCCATTACGAATAAAATCAACCAGATAAAATAATTATCGAGCCTTGCGCATAGAAGGGTCGAAATAAAAACTGAAAATATTATCAGTAACCCTCCCATGGTAGGTGTGCCTTTTTTGACTCCGTGCAAAGACTCTAAATGAACATGCCCGTACATATCGATGTGTTCGGTGATTTTCAGTTTTTTTAGTTTATTTAAAAAAAACCTGCGCAGTAAAATAACCATAAAAAAGGAAATTACAAAAGCGCAACCTCCCCGAAAAGTAATATACCTGGTAACATTGAAAACAAAAAAATATTGACTTAAAGGGTATAGTAAATGATAAAACATAAACTTTGGGCTAACAAAGTTATTTTAAATAATCTATGACTTTCTCAAGCCCCATGCTTCGAGAACCTTTAAGGAAGAGCAGGTACCTTTTTTTGAGCTTATTTCTGCGCTGACTATGCTTTTTTATAAAGCCGGCTATTTTTTCGCAGGACTCTAAAAAAACCGTATTTTTGCAACCCAGATTCTTTAATTCTTCCTGGATATGCCTGGAATTTCTGCCGGTGAGTACCACCCACTCAAACCCCCCGCTTCTTAGAGAATGAGCGGCGTTTTTGTGGTAATAAACGCTTTTCCGGCCCAGCTCAAGCATATCTCCTATTATTGCTATTTTAGGACATTTATAATATTTCAATACCTTCAGTGACTCCCGCAAAGAATAGGGATTGGAGTTGTAAGCATCGTTAAGTACCAAATAGCCGTTTAATTCCTGCATTTCCATACGCATGGAGGGGAATCTGTCAAAATCGTTTATTTTTTCCGCCATTTTTTTAAGGTCATAACCCAGTAAAGATGCTGTCAATAAAGCGGCGGCCGCGTTTACTATGAATTTCTCCCGGTAAATGGGTAATACCACTTCATGCTTATCCTGAATAAGAAAATGAGAGACTGCTTTTTCCCTCTTCTTCAGTCTGTAATATAAATCATTGTCCCGGTTCCTCCCGAACCAATAGATATTTTTGCGGTTTCTTAAACGGCAAAGATAAGTGTCCTCTCCGTTAAGCACGCCTTTTGTGTCGGGACTGGCCTCAAGCAGAGACAGTTTTTCTTTGAAAACACCTTCTTTGTCT
>WJKZ01000115.1 GCA_014728785.1 Candidatus Omnitrophota bacterium | reverse complement strand
CTTCTATGGCCGGAACAATCAACATAATCTCTGAAAAATTTATCCTCTAAACAAATACTTTCTTTGCCGCCCACAATAACACACACATCGGCAGGCAATGTTTCTAAAATAAGAGCTAAAAGGTCTCCATCGCCTTCCACTATAATAAAGCCCCCTTCTCTGTATGAATTTTCTACAAAAGACGACAATTTCCTGCCGACGGCTTCTCTTAATACCGGCGACACCTTAAGGCTTGCTTTTTCGCTTAAAACTTCTTCTTTTGCTACCTCTCTATGTTTAACCTGATAGGGATAGCTTAGATTAATCGACCCGTCGGAGCCTTCAAGGATTACCGCTCTGCCTTTTAATCTGAAACTCATGAAATTGGTAAAAATTTGCGATAATTCCTTTTCACCCCAGGAGAAAGGTTGCGAGCTCCGGCCTTGAATTAAATTATATTCGGCAAGATAAAGGAAAATATTGTCTATATTAATATTAAAAGCCCTATAACTTTCTGCCAGGGCATAAGCTAATATATTCCTGTCAGAATGGTTTGAACCGGTAAGAGCAAGTATTACACCATTGCGGCTGCTTCTTTTAAGCTTATAAGCCAGCCACTTCTTATAGATAAATTTCATAAGCAAATAGCTTGGAAAAGATACTGCCAAAATATGAAATAAATTAGTCAAAGGACTAAGGAAGATAAAGAATAAGCATACAATCTCTGTACCGTTAAACCAGCCGTCCACTATGGCGTGAATTAAATTACCTACTCCCAGAATAATGAAAAGCGGGGAAAGAGAAGGAAAAATTACAGGAAGAATAAATGTAGAAAAAAAGAAGATAAAAACATTTGCCGTTATACCCCCGTGACAGGGAGGAGCGCGGTTGCGATATGTAATCCCGGAAAATACACTGGATTCATTCCAATCAATATCCTGCCATCTGCCTGTAAACTTTGCCTGGATTAGGTTACCCAGCTCGTGAGGGACAACAAAGGGGCTTATGATAGAACGCAGGAGCCTTATCGGCTGTCCGCGATTGAAATAATCCTCAATAGCCTTAATTAAATACGAAGGCTGGCAAGAAGAAAAATTGTCTTCAGAGTCCATCTGCCTGCGGTATTCGATAACAGTCTGCACATCTTCCGGTACATTGATTCCCTGGTATTCCCGGATATCGGCAACGGCTAAAGCAACGGGCTCCCGGCCCCATTGATGGAATAATCCCACAATCTGGATAAAGTTCAATTCACCTTTATCATTGATTGAGCCGTCACAGGGGTTAACATATCCTTCGCAAGTTTCAGGAAAAGACCTTAATGCTCTCATAATAGCTGGGCTCTCCCCGAAAAATACCCCTACATCGTCGTCACCTAAGGCGAGCTCAAGCCCCTTTTTGCTTCCTACTACCTTACCGCTGCTGTTACGTAAAATAGGCGCATATGGGTTTTCTTTAACTACCGTTGCGACAACAAACGGCACGTCCAACCCCAGCTTATCGGCGGCTTCCTTAAACATAATCATTGTCAATACGGTATCGGGATTAAGCATAGCCATATCTCCCCAACAAACTATAATATTTCCGCTAAATCCTTCCAAAAAAGGAGCAGCCTGCAATACCGCATGGCCGTCGCCTTTTTGTTCGGTCTGGCCTACATAGACAGCATCAATTCCTGCCTCATCCAAGGCCGAACGGATTTCTTCGTAGGTCCCGTCATCCGCCGCCCCGTTATCAGCAAGCTTCCATTCCCCAGCTGAGGTTTCCTGCCATCTTGAGCCAGGACGAACCACTATAATCATATCTTCGCTAAAACGCTCCAAAACATTCAAGATATGAAAAATTATAGGTTCCCTTTTAATAGGCAGAAGCGCTTTAGGCCCGTCAAAGAAACCTTTCAGCCGGGAGCCGAATCCGGCGGCGGGGATAATTATTTTTATCGGCTGAGAAGGAACAAAATCATCTATACTGTCAATCTCCAAAATATCTTTCAACAAATCCTGCAAATCTCTTAAAGCAGGTTTACGCAGGTCTCCTGAGAATCTCTGCCATTGACGGGCGTAATAAAGAAGCTCCTCTCTTTGCTGCAGGATATCAGTGTGTCCATTTACGCCTTCTTCTGCTAATGATTTTAATTGTTTTATGTCAGAGTGACCTGAAGAAAAGGAAGTAAAAATACTATTTCTTTGATTTAAAGAAACGG
>WJKZ01000114.1 GCA_014728785.1 Candidatus Omnitrophota bacterium | reverse complement strand
TTTTGAGGCCCGAAAACCAAAACATCCCGCCGTGATAAGCGAAATAGACGGTTTTATCGAATTCACGGAAGAGAAAGGAGAAAGGAAGGTTATAGTAAGGAGTTCGACCGGAATGAAGAGAGAGTATTCCATCCCTGCCGGAACCCACCCTATAGTTTATCGCGGAGACCAAGTTGTTGCCGGACAGCAGTTGACAGAGGGGCCTGTAGTTTTACAGGATATTTTGCGGGTCTGCGGTGACAAAGAATTGCAGGAACATCTGGTTAACGAAATCCAGGAGATTTACCGCCTGCAGGGAGTGCGAATAAACGACAAACATATTGAGGTTATAATCCGGGAGATGCTCAAAAAAGTAAAAATAGTAGATCCGGGCGAAAGTTCTTTTCTACCCGGCGAAGGCGTTGATAAATGGGATTTCAGGAAAGAAAATGAAAGAATAATCAAAAAGGGCGGCAAACCCGCAACAGCATCTCCTTTGCTTTTAGGTATTACCAAAGCTTCTTTAAGCACTAAAAGCTTTATATCAGCAGCCAGTTTTCAGGAAACCGCGCGTGTTCTGGCTGATGCTGCTACGGCGGGAAAGATCGATAATTTACAGGGACTAAAAGAGAATGTTATTGTAGGACACCTTGTTCCGGCCGGGACAGGGTTAAAAAACTATAGGGAAGTTGAGGTGGAGAAATGCCAACAATCAACCAGTTGATAAAAAAACCCAGAATATTTAAAAAGAAGAAAACCAAATCACCTGCGTTAAATTCCTGTCCTCAAAGAAGAGGAGTTTGCGTGCAGGTAAGGACCATGACTCCTAAAAAACCTAATTCAGCTTTGAGGAAAATTGCCAGGGTAAGATTGGCCAACAGTCAGGAAGTTACTGCTTATATACCGGGGGAAGGTCACAATCTCCAGGAACACTCGATAGTTTTGGTTAGAGGAGGAAGGGTAAAAGACTTGCCCGGAGTAAGATACCATATAGTAAGAGGAACGCTGGATTGCCAGGGGGTACAGAACCGCCGCCGTTCCCGTTCGTGTTACGGCACCAAAAGGCCTAAGGGGTAATTATTAATAAAGGAGAGGGTATTTTATGAGAAGAAGAAGAGCGCCTAAAAGAAAAACGGAACCAGATCCTAAACATAACTCTACTATCGTAGGACATTTTACCAATATTATAATGCGTGACGGTAAGAAAAGCATAAGCCAGAAAATTATTTACGGTTGTTTTGATATGATATCCCAGGATTTAGGCGAAGACCCTCTAAATGTTTTATCTACCGCCCTGGATAATGCACGTCCCCGCATGAGCGTTAAACCCAGAAGGATTGGAGGGGCTACTTATCAGGTTCCTTTGGAAGTTCCCAAGGAAAAAGGTATATCTACCGCTATACGATGGATAAAAGATTCAGCTTTGAAAAAAAAGGGAAAACCTATGAAAGTGAAATTAGCCGAAGAGATAATTGCGGCTTACAAAAATGAAGGTGCGGTTATAAAGAAAAAGAGTGATACTCACAAAATGGCTGAATCGAACAGAGCGTTTGCTCATTTTCGTTATTAAACAGACTGTCAAGCAGGAGCGGAGAAGCAAGGGTGAAGAATAATCAAATACTGGTCATGAAAACAGATTTAAATACTACAAGAAATATCGGTTTTATCGCCCATATTGATGCCGGTAAAACTACGACTACCGAACGTATACTCTTTTATGCCGGAAAAATTTACAAGATGGGTGAAGTCCATGACGGTACAACGGTAACCGATTGGATGTCTCAGGAGCGAGAAAGAGGTATTACTATTACCAGTGCGGCAACCTATTGCAAATGGAGAAATTTTCAGATTAACATAATAGACACACCGGGTCATATTGATTTTACAGTCGAGGTGGAGCGTTCTCTTAAAGTTTTGGACGGCGTTGTAGTTATTTTTTGCGGGGTAGGCGGAGTACAGCCGCAATCCGAAACCGTATGGCGGCAGGCTGATAAGTACCATATACCCCGAGTCGCTTTTATAAATAAATTAGACAGACAGGGGTCTGATTTTTTCGGGGTAGTAGATGAAATGAGAGAAAAGCTACAGCTGCCGATTGCCCCTATCCAGATACCAATCTATAAAAATGATGAATTTAAGGGAATTATAGACTTGATCCGGGAAAAAGCCGTTTATTACGAAGGAGAATCCGGAGAAAAAACTGTGGAGAAAGATATCCCCGAAAATCTCAGAAGTGATTTTATCAAAAACCGTGATATGATGTTGGAAAAGATTGCCGAAATTGACGATTTGTTTATGGGTAAAATCGTAGAAGGTAAACCTATAACTCCCGATGAAATTGTTTTAACTTTGCGCAAATATACAATTGCCAACAGGATTATCCCTGTTTTATGTGGAGCTGCATTAAAAAATATCGGCATCCAGAGACTGCTGGATGCAATATGCGATTATTTACCTTCACCTCTGGAAGCCGGCGCGATAAGCGGGAAG
>WJKZ01000113.1 GCA_014728785.1 Candidatus Omnitrophota bacterium | reverse complement strand
TAAAAAATCAAGGCTTGCGGTATCTAATTTCTGGATAAATTTTTCCACTTCTGTTATAGGATAAGAGTTATCACCGTCCATCATTACTATTATGTCTCCCGAAACAGCCGATAAACCTTTTTGGTAGGCAAGGCCGTAACCCAGCTTGTCCAGCCTTATTACTTTTGCTCCGGATTTTCTGGCCACTTCTTCGGTTTTGTCGGTAGAGGCATTATTTACTACCAAGACCTCATCCACAAAAGAAGGCCTTTTTTTCAGGATTTTATATATTCCTTCCTCTTCATTAAAACAAGGAATAACGCAGGAGATAATTTTCCCATTATACATTTTTGTCCCGGTTAAACAATATATTATATTTCACTATCTGTTTCTTTTCAACTTATCGTAGAGTTAAGCCCGCTTTTATTAATGCTTATCATTTCACCATAAAAGTGATATAATCAAAAAAAAGGAGGAGATATGACACCTTCAATATTTTTAGCTAAGATTATCGGTCCCGTCGCTTTGGTTGTGGGAGTAGGACTTCTGTTTAATTTAAAAACCTACCAGTTGTTAATGGATGATTTTATCAAAAGTCCTGCTTTGATTTATCTTGGGGGAGTCGTGGCTCTTTTTTTCGGGGTCTGGGTACTTGTTTTTCACAATATATGGATAGCTAACTGGAGCATAGTCATCACAATCATAGGCTGGTTAGGGCTTCTTAAAGGCACCTGGTTACTTATTTTCCCCCGGACGGTAAGGAAAATACTGCAGGTCTACCAAAGAAATAAGGGGTTGCTTGCGTTTCATTCGGTAGTAGCAATTTTCATAGGCGTGATTTTAACCTTTTTCGGTTATTTCGCTATATAATCTCATCCGGATTTTAAAACAGTAATTATTCTTTTTAAAAGGTTAAGCGCGGTTCCTCCGTATTTACCTTCAGTTAAACTTGCGGATTAAATTACCCTGTTAGTTTTTTCTGTTTTTTTGCCGCAAAAAATATGACTTTAAGTAATGAAAGCAAAGAAGGTAAACTTATTTTTTAAAATCGTCCTGATTTTTACCGGCTTTCTGGCTCTCTGGAATACTTGTCTTTATGCAGGAAAGAGCCAGAAACTCAGAGTTGCTTTGACTGGAAAATTCCCGCCTTTCAGCTTTTATTCCGGAAAAGGGAGACTGATAGGCTTCGATGTTGATGTCTCCAAAGCAATAGCCCGCAAGCTAAACAGAGATCTTGAGATAGTTACCACCGAATGGGACGGCATACTTGCAGGCCTTTTGGCCGGAAAATACGACGCTATTATAGGCTCTATGGCTAAGACTCCTCAGAGAGAAGAGGTGGTTAATTTCTCCATTCCGTACTATATTTCCGGTGCGCAGCTTTTTATCCACGAGGACAATAAAGATGAGATAGAAAATATAGATGCCCTTAGAGGTAAGAGGATAGGCGTCGGTCTGGGGGAGACTTACGAGCATTACCTGCGCAAGAATTATCCTGATATTCAGGTAGTGACTTACAAGAGCACGGTTGATATTTTTCAGGATATGCTCAACGGACGGATTGACGGATTCGTAACCGATAAGCTTGTCGGGCTGTATCAAATTGAGAAGGGCCGGATGCCTTTTGTGACCGCCGGTAAGCTTTTATATGAGGAAAGTATAGCAATTCCTGTCGTACAAGAACGACCTCAACTTTTGAAAAAAATCAATAAGGCGTTGGCCGAGATGAAAAGAAAAGGAGAACTTGCCGCGATATACAAAAAGTGGTTTGAGGAAAAAGGAAAAGATTTTGAAACCGCAGCGGGGATTGAGACAAAAATTATAGTGAAAAAACTCGGTAAAGGTTTTGCCATTACATTACTTGTGGCTTTCTCAGCGCTTCTTATGGGCTTTGTTTTAGCGATACCCTCGGCCGTTATACTTAACAATAAAGCATTCTTTATCTATTACCCCTTACGTTCATTTAATGATTTTATCAGGGGAACACCCCTTTTGATACAGTTATTTTTTGTTTATTTCGGTGCACCACAAGTTGGGGTCATGCTTACCCCAATTCAGGCAGCGATATTGACTCTGACCGTAAATTCTTCGGCATATATGTCGGAAGTTATACGTTCGGGGCTGATGTCGGTTGATTGCGGCCAGATACTGGCTGCCAAAGCTTTGGGTTTAAGCCGGCTTCAGAGTTTCCGTTACATAATCTGGCCTCAGGCTTTCAGGATAGCCCTTCCGCCCCTGATGAATTCCGTGGTAGCCTTGATGAAAGATACTGCTTTGATTGCCGTGATTTCCGTAGGAGAGGTTATCCGGGAAGCACAGTCGATTATAAGCGTTACATATAATCCCATGAAATATTATTTTATAGTTGCGGTTATGTTTTTTATCTTTACATTTCCCCTTATGAAGCTGGCAGGAAGGATTGAAAAAAAGATAAAAGAAAAAGGTTTTGCCAATGCTTGAAATTAAAAACGTCCGTTATCTGTACCCTGATGGCACCCGGGCGCTTGAGGATATCAGTATTAATTTTCCCAGAGAACATATTTTAGCTTTGCTCGGAAGGAGCGGTTCGGGAAAAACCACCCTTTTAAAATGTATAGGCAGGTTTCTTAAAGTTGAACGGGGAAAGATTCTTCTTGGCGGCAGGAGTGTCTACGATTTAAGCGAGATAGATTTGAGGCGTTCGATAGGAATAGTATTTCAGGATTTATACCTGTTTCCTCATCTGCGGGTCATAGACAACATGACCTTAGCACCCCGCCTGGTAATGGGTGAGGATTCAAAACAGGCTAAAGATACAGCAATGGTTACATTAAAAAAACTGGGCATAGATGATATCTGGGATAAGTATCCTTCGCAGATAAGCGGGGGGCAGGCCCAGAGAGTTGCTATAGCCCGTGCGCTGGTCTTAAGGCCCAAATATTTGTTGCTGGATGAACCCACCTCTGCGCTTGATGTGGACACAACGGATGAATTCGGCAGGTGGCTGGTCCGGTTAAAAGAAGAGACTACTTTTATTATAGTGAGCCATGATGTTCTCTTTTGTGAAAAAACAGCAACTTCGGGGGCTCTTATAGAAGAGGGGAGGATAGTTTCCCGGGGCAGTATAGATAACATATTAAAGAAAACGAAGCGTTGAGGCTAAAGGCAGGAAAAGAGATTGTATATCAAATTAATGGCTGTTGACAAAACCAAATATAAGACGCAATATATTATAAAAAGAGGATAAAACGAAAGACTTTTTTGGTTTTTAGTGAAAGAGGAGGTATTATGAGATTAAGTAGTCCTGAATTTAGGCATAACCAGATGATTCCTAAAAAATTTACCTGTCAGGGCGAAGACTTAAGCCCTGCTCTGGTGCTGGAAGATGTCCCTCCTGAGGCCAGGAGCCTGGTTTTAATCGTCGATGATCCCGATGCTCCCATGAAGACCTGGGTGCACTGGGTAGTTTATAATATACCGCCCTCCGTATCACGGATAGAAGAGGGAAGTGTTGCCGGTAAACAGGGGGTAAATGATTTTAACAGAACTAATTACGGAGGACCGTGTCCGCCTTCAGGGACCCACAGGTATTTTTTTAAAGCCTACGCACTGGATACAGAATTAGACCTTGATGAAGGCAAAAGTAAGGCCGAGGTAGAGAAAGCCATGGAAGGGCATGTGATTCAGCAGGCCGAGCTCATCGGTCTATACCGGAAGCAATAATCTTCTAGCCGGGGAGAAAGTAAGTTTCACAAGCCGAGGAGAGGGTACCGTCCAAGCTGCTTTCCTCGGTTTTTAAATATTCAGTAGAAAACAGCAAAAATGAGAATTGCATATGTGTGGTATAACAGGATTAATTAAGACCAGCATAAACAGTCGTGATGTCGGGATATTCAACAGGATGCGGGACAGCTTGGCCCATCGAGGTCCGGACGGTTACGGCACTATCCAGAGTGGCAACATACTTTTGGGCCACAGAAGGCTGGCTATTATAGATTTATCCGAGAGCGGGAATCAGCCTATGCATACCGAAGATAGAAGATATTATATTACTTACAACGGAGAGTTGTATAACTTTCTGGACATAAAGAATGATCTGGTAAAATCGGGGTATTCGTTTTTCGGAAGCTCCGACACCGAAGTTGTGCTTAATGCTTATATTGAATACGGTCCGGATTGCCTGAAAAAATTTAACGGGATGTTCGCGTTTGCGGTCTTGGACACCTTTAAAAAGGAATTATTTCTGGCCAGAGACCGTTTCGGGCAGAAGCCCTTATATTATTATTTAAAAAACGGCGTGTTTGCTTTTGCCTCGGAGTTAAGGGCGTTCAGGGAAAATCCGGACATAGAACTTGAAAAATCAACGGAGAGCTTAAATTGTTATCTGGCACTTGGATATGTCCTTAGTCCCAAGACAATTTACCGCCACCTGTACCAGCTGGACCCTTCGACCTATCTGAAGATTAACCATAAGCTTGAAATAGTAGAAAAGGCGAAATTCTGGAATTATGAAGATTATTTCGCACAAAAATCAAAGGATAAATTGCCGGTTAAAAAAGAAAAGATATTTTCTCTCTTAAAAAAATCGGTAAACGCAAGGATGGTAGGTGATGTGCCTCTGGGCTCGCTTCTGAGCGGAGGAATGGATTCAGGTATAGTGACTTATCTTTTACAGAGTAATGCACCGGAGCCGGTGTCTACTTTCAGTATAGGTTTTGAACTGCCTTCTTACAACGAGTTAGGGGATGCAAAAAGGCTTGCAGAGTTTCTGGGGACGGTGCATGCTTCAGGAATTATCAACAGAGGAAACTATTACGAATTGTGTGATGAGGCGGTCTCGAAACTTGACGGATTGCTGGGGGATAATTCTTTTATACCTACGTATGCGCTTTTTAAGCTGGCCTCAGGGGATGTGAAAGTTGTGTTATCCGGCGATGCGGGGGATGAGATGTTTGCGGGCTATGCTACCTACAGGGCAGATTTAATTTTTGAGATTGCAAAATATTGCCCCGGATTTATATTGCGTTATCTGAGCAGAAGGAAAAGGGTGAATAGTGAGAGAAAGGTTGGTTTTGGCTTCAAAATGCAGCAATTTGCATACGGTTCCCAATTCGATTACAGAAAAGCACATTATTGCTGGCGCATGATTTTCAGGCCTGAGGAAAGGGTGAGTATACTGGGAGAGGAAAACAGAGAACTGGTTTACGACACCGACCCTTTAAGAGAATTTGAGAAGTATTATGAGAGGGTTAAACATTTGAACAGGCTCGATCAGCATCTATTCGTGGATGCGATGACCTGGCTGCCCGATGATATACTGACAAAGGTAGACCGCTCTTCAATGTCATGCGGTATAGAGGCAAGGACGCCTTTTCTTGATAAAGATTTTGTTGAGTATGCGGCATCTCTTGAGGCGGAAGATAAGCTGAGTATTTTTGAGAATAAGGCCATACTTAAGGAATCATTCAGAAAAAAGATGCCGGAGTTTGTATTTAAAAAACCAAAAAGCGGTTTTAATATGCCGGTTGCAAATTATATGCAACCCGAATTCTTTAATGAGTTTCAGGATTATACATATTTTATCTATCGGAGAGCCATGCAGACGGAAAAAGTGTTTTAACCATGTTCAGTATAATAATTCCCGCATACGATGAGGAGAGAGCTATAG
>WJKZ01000112.1 GCA_014728785.1 Candidatus Omnitrophota bacterium | reverse complement strand
TTACCAGCCTGATTTGCAGAATTTTACCTACTATAAAAACATTCCAGAAAACTGCAACAACCGTAAGCGGTATAATAAAACTTAAAGAGACTTTAAGAGACGGAGGACCCCGAAAAAGAAATAAAGAGCCCATCACAAAAGAGACAACTCCTGCCCCGGCAAAGAGACCGAATGTCGGAGTTACCGTCTCGATTACTAAAAAAACCAGACCCAGTATAATAAATATCACTCCCGCGTAATTGACCGGGAGAACAGAAAACGCATAGAAGGCAGTTATGATACAAATTATGCCCGCAATGCCGGGAAAACCAAAACCGGGATGTGTAACCTCAAAAACAAGCCCTAAAAAACCTAAGGTAAAAAGCAGGTAGGCAAGATTAGGATGGAGTAATACATTTAAAATCTTCTGCCGGAAACTGAGCTCGATGAACTCCTTGTCAGCATCTTTAATATTTAAGACTACTTCAGCATCTTTCAATTTAAACGTTTTTGAATCGATCCCCCGGATAAGAGTATCTGTATCTTGAGCTACTAAATCTATGATACCCCGCCTCAGCGCCTCTTCCTCGGTAAAAGATTTACTCTCTTCCACCATTTCTCTCAAATACCGGTAAGGCCTGTTTCTTTGCCGGGAAATATTTTTGGCCCAGGCTAATGTATCATTCATCATTTTCTCCTGCAACTTTTCTCCAACCTCACCCCATGAACCCTGTCCTACAACAGGGTGAGCTGCGCCTATATGAGTGGAAGGAGCCATGGCTAAAATCGATGATGAATACCCTATAAAAGTGCCGGCAGAAGCTGCCCGCCCGCCCTTGGGCCATACATAGGTTATCACCGGAATTTCTGAATTGAGTATTTCCTTGGTTATGTCTTGGGTAGACTTAAGAAGTCCGCCGGGGGTATTTATTCTTATGATTAAAGCAGGGCAATTTTCTTTTTCCGCTTTTTTGAGATTTTCGCTTATATACTCATAAGTGACCGGATTTATTATATAATCCTTTATTGTAAGAATCTTTACAGTGTCCGCCGAACCGGCCAGGCAAAACCCAAGCAAAAAAATCAATAGAAAAGCAAATAACTTCCTCACTGTACTTTTATTATTTTTTCTTTATTAAACCGAAACGCCGCCTGCTCCGGTCAAGCCTACCAGAAGTATAAAAATCGCTGCCTGGATAAGCCAGCCGATCAAGCATACGCCTACAGCCCTTAAGGTACTCTTGTAATCAAGGGCCTGTCTTACAGCAATTATCATAGCCGCGAGCATCCATATAGAAGCAATCAGAAAAACCAACCCTCTGATTCCCGGAATAATACCTAATACTCTTACCAGGCCGGGTGAAGTGGAAAAACCGATAGTCCTTAACATCTCTCCTATATCTGCCTTGGTTCCGGACTCCGGGAGCAACTTAGTACCTATGAGATAGGTAAGAAAAGCCCATATATACCAGCTTATAAGCGCAGCGATTATCGCTACCAAAATCCCCATTATTCCGCCTCTGGTGATAGCCCCTATACCCGCGGCTATACTGGAGAGAACCACCACTCCCATAGCTTGTTTAAACGAACCTGTATCGGCTTCGACTTCTTCATACAATTTAACATCAAGCTTCGCAGCCCGGATAATGCGGTCTGTTAAATTCGCCATCAAAAACCTCCTTTTAACTTAAAAAATATGACTTTTTATAAAACCCGTATTATTCTATCGCCATTATCGGCCCAGAACAAGAAGAAACAAAACCAAAAGGACAATTTTGTTTAACAAAGCCGTCTGCCGTTTTTTTCAAAAAAATACATATCTTCTCCCGACACGCCCAACCTGACTCTTCTACCCTTCTGTTCCCGTCTCTTTTGACTGAAAACCGCCCTGATCTCAACTCCTCCCTCTAAAGCAATATATGCCAGCATATCCTCGCCGAGCATCTCAAGCAACCGGATTCCTCCCTCAAAGACATAATCGCTCTCATTTTTACCATTGTCAAAAAAAAGAGCCGAAGGTCTTATTCCTAAAAATATAATTTCATGCTTACTCTTTCTTAGTTTATCTGCAAGTTTGGGAGGGGCTTTCAAAGAAAAATTTCCTTTACTTAATACAAATTCACCGTCTTCATTTTTAACTACAAGCTCAAGGATATTCATCGGGGGTGTGCCGATAAAGCCGGCTACAAATAAATTCCGGGGTTGATTGTACAAATCATAAGGAGTGGATACCTGCTGAATCTTTCCTTCCTTTAAAACCGCAATCACATCCCCCAGAGAAAGGGCTTCAATTTGATCATGGGTAACATACAGAGAAGTTTTTCTCAAGCGCTGCTGCAATTGAAGGAATTCTTTCCGCAACTCAAGACGCAGCCGTGCATCCAGGTTGGAAAGGGGCTCATCAAACAGAAACAGATTAGGCTCCCTTACGATCGCCCGGCCTGTTGCGGCGCGCTGACGTTCACCTCCGGAAAGACTGCGGGGATAATTACCCAGCTTATCTTCGATATTGAGTATCCGGCTCACCTCTTTTACCTTTCTGTGAATTTCATCCTCCTTGAGCGCTTTAACCCGTAAACCGAAAGCTATATTTTCGAATACCGTAAGATGAGGATACAGGGCATAATCCTGAAACACCATAGCCATATCCCGCTTATGTGGTGCAAACGATGTGATGTCTTTGCCTCTCAGATAAATTTTCCCGCTGGAAGGCTGCTCTAAACCGGCGATAATATTCAACAGGGTTGATTTTCCGCAACCGGAAGGCCCCAGAAATACGCAAAACTTCTCCTTTTCGATTTCCAGATTGAAGTCGCGAATCACCTGTTTACTTCCAAAGCTTTTATTAATATTCTCTAACCTTAAATATACCATAATCTCTATTGAAAGTTACAGGCTGCAGGCCGCAAGCCACAAGTCAGCTATGAGCTAAAAGCAATGAGCAATTGTCTTCCCTCTTCCCTCGTCTCTATACCGTCACCCCTTAACCGACCCCGACAGATACTCCGGCTTGATATAACGCTGCAGGCTGAATGTTATGATTAAAACCGGTATAGTTATGATAACCGCATAGGTTGCCGAACTAAAGATATTTCCCCGTGAAATGTAATAATACATCTTAATAGGCATCGTGGGTTCCGCAAGCGTTAAATAAGAAGCATAAATAAACTCATCCCAGGAAAGAATAAATGAAAATAAACCTGCCACAACAAGACCTGTTAGGGAAAGCGGTAAAACCACTTTTCTTATGGCCCCTATTCTTGAATACCCGTCAATCCGGGCCTGTCTTTCCAAAGAGAGGGGAAATTCTCCAAACACGCTAACCAAGATAAAACAACTAACCGGAAGAATTCTGATAAGATGAGCCAACACCAACCCTAAAGTGGTATCAAACAATCCCATTCTTATAAAAGTAATCGAAATCGGCAAGGCAATGCTAACCTCAGGTACCATCCGGCTCATAAAAATAATCAAAATGAGGATATAACGCAGTTTAACATCAAACCGCGATATCCCGTAAGCAGCAGGAACAGCTATAAGCAAACTCAAAAAAGTAGCTGCTATCGCGGTAATAAAACTCTTACTTAAGGGCGCGTAAAATGCTTCTCCTGAAGCAAGCACATTGCGGAAATGCTGCCAAGTGAAATTTTCAATAAAATAAGGCGGCGATTCTCTGAATACATCATGAGGGGCGCTTACGGATATCTTAAACATTATATAGAGGGGAAATAATAGCAGCACAACAAACACAATACTTATAATCCATGCGCCTAACTTCGCTCTGCTCATGTCGCCTCTAACCCCTTTTTGCCGACAAACCGGATATAAACTAAAACAGCCGTCATGATAATTAGAAAAAGAATAAGAGCGCTTGCCGCCGACAAATATTGATTATTGTATTCTGAAAACTCAAGATAAGCGAAAGTGCCGATGACTTTTAAATTCTCCCCCATCAATACAAGCGCTAGAGAAAAAATACGAAAGGCATCTATCCCCCGGATAATTACGGCAGCGGTAATCGAAGGCATAAGAAGCGGTAGTGTTATCCGGCGGAAGATGTAAAACGGTTTTGCCCCGTCAATTTTGGCGGCCTTAAACAACTGCCTGTCAATGGACTGTAATCCTGCAAGCAGTATCAGCATAACCAGCGGTGTCACTTTCCAGCTGTCGGCAACGATAACGGTAAAGAGACTCTTGTAATCACCGCTCAACCACAAGATTTTTTCTCCGATTATGCCTAAGTCCAAAAGAATTCTGTTCACCCATCCGGAGGAAGAAAACATATAACTCATGATTACCGCAGCAACAACGGTAGGGATAGCAAGCGGCAGCATGAAAAATGATTTTAAAAAACCTGTCCTCCTACCCTGAAAAGACAAAACCATAGCAAGCAGAAGCCCTAAGCCTATCTCTAAAGTAAGAGACCCGAGGGCAATAATCAAGGTATTAATAAAGGCAGTATGGAATTCTTGCTGGCCGAGTAAAATTTTAAAATTATCAAATGTAAAATCACCGGAGGCAGAATCGGTAAAACTGATTTTAAAAACTCCCGCTACCGGCAAAAAAGTAAACACAAATAAATATAAAAGAATCGGCAACACACAGATTATTTCAAACCGGTAAGCTTTGCAGAGACTATACATATCCTTTCATCATTTATAAAGTGCTTTTTCTTCTTCAAGCTTCTTTTTGAAGTGCCTGAGAGTCGGTATAACCTGCTTTCCTTCCATAACTATATCCTGGAAAGCCCGTGATACATATTTTTTATAAGCAGGCCACCAGGCTACGTTTTTGCGGAATACCCCTTTCCTGAGCGCCCTTTTAACAGACTCAAAATGCGGCTTCTGCCAATCGGCTACCTGAGCATAAGCATCCTCTCTTATAGAAGGCCACCCCAGCTCTTTAACCAGAATTTCCTGAACCTCCCTTGACTGCAAAAAGAAAATAAAATCCAGGGCTTTTTCTTTGAATTTAGCATTACTGGGTATACCCAGTACATCCCCGCCGACAACATGATATTCACCGGCCGGCCCCGCCCAGCCGCTATAGGTCTCAATAAAATCAAGACCGTAATCCTTTATCAAAATCAAAACCCCAAAGGGCCAGTTCTGCCCGATATAAGCCTCCCCTTTCCCCAAAATATCATTTACCGTATCCCATTTTGCCCTCTGAGATTCAGGTGAAAGATAGGGTTTAAGTTTCTGTAAAAACTTAAAAGCTCTTATACACCCCTCATCGTCAAAAGCATAAGGGTCTCCTCCTGCCTGTAGGATAAATTCGTAAATCTGAGTAGCCGTGGGGTTACCGCCATAGCCTTTTATAACCACCCGGCCTATGCCTTCATTCTCTTTGAACGTCTTGGCTGCCTCGAGTAACTTATCCCAGGTTGCAGGAACCGGCAGCTGATACCTGTCAAAGGCCTCTTTGTTGATATAAGTAATCTGCACATTAGGGCGAAAGGGCATAAAGAATAGCTTATCCTCGAGTTTAATACTCCGGCAGAGACTAGGGACCACAGCTTCCGGTATTTTAGACTCATAGGCAGAAAGCTCCTGAATCAGACCTTTATTGACCAGTGCGGCCAGACTCATATTATCCTGAGCAAACACATCAATTTCGGATTTCCCGGCATGGATTAAGGCTTCTAATTTGGTTGCTAACTTTCCTGAAGGAATCTGGTACGATTTTATCTTAATGCCGTAGCGGGACTCAAACCGGGGAAAAACATCCTCCCTGAAAACCTTCCATTCCTCTTCCGTCAAGTTCATCACTACATTCAGGGTGTCACGCTCTCCCGAAACGCACCCCGAAACAAATACCAGCAGAAAAAGAATCAAAAGCCTACGCATAGCTAAGTGCATTTTAGCATAGCTCCGGCGGCATTTAAAACACCATCTTAAAATAGACTTAATCTTATATGATTCTTGCGCTACTGAATCATGCGGGAAAGGAATCGGGTGAAAATAGAGATATTTGGTAAATCAGAGATTAATCTTTATGAACTTATCGATTTTTCGTTCTATCTCGTCTCTTACTTTTCTGAAAATAATCAACTTCTCTTTTTCTGCACCGGAAGCAACAGCCGGGTCCTCCAGGTTCCAGTGAATTTTTTCATACCTGCCTCCGAATACAGGACATGCCTGTTTTGCCTTATCGCAGACAGTTACTACATAATCGAATTTTTTCCCTAAAAATTCCTTTATAGACTTAGACCTCTGGCTTGAGATATCCACCCCTGCATCTCTCATTACCTTAACCGCCAACGGATTTACCCCTGCGGGTTCAATACCTGCACTGAAAACCTCAAATTTATCCTCCGCTTTATTTTTCAGGAAGCCTTCGGCCATCTGACTGCGACAGGAATTGCCGGTACATAAAAATAAAACTCGTCTTTTCACAGCTAACTCCTTATTTAAACTACTTAAACCATCCCCTTGTGTTCAAACAAATCCTGACCAGCATAAGCATTACCGGAACTTCTATCAATACTCCTACCACTGTAGCAAGGGCCGCTCCTGAAGAGAGGCCGAAAAGCATCGTTGCTGTGGCTATAGCCACCTCGAAATGATTACTCGCCCCGATCATGGCGGAAGGAGCCGCATCTTCATAAGTTAGATTTAATTTTTTCGCCAACCAGTAGGTAATGCCGAAGATAAAACATGTCTGGGCAAAAAGTGGTATTGCTATCCAGAGAATTGTAAGCGGCTGAGCAAGTATAACATTGCCCTTAAATGAAAAAAGAAGCACTAAGGTAAAGAGCAGCGCTACGATTGAGACAGGCGAAAGCATATGCAGGAACCTGTCGTTAAACCAATCTATGCCTTTATACCTCACAATCCATTTTCTCGAAAAATAACCTGAAACCAGAGGTAAAGCAACATATATGGCAATCGATAAAAGTAAAGCCTGCCAGGGAACGGGCATTCTGCCGATTCCCAGAAGGAATCCTCCCAAAATGCCGTAAAGAAAAAGCATAGTTAAAGAATTTATAGCGACCATCACAAGAGTATGGCCGTCATTGCCCCTGGCCAGAAAACCCCAAATTAAAACCATAGCTGTACAGGGGGCAATGCCCAGTAGAATACATCCGGCAAAATAACTGCGCCACAGGGGGACCGCCAGGCTCTTTGCTCCTTCATGCAAAACAACTGTCCCGGCGCCATGAATTGAACCTACATCCCAATCTGCTCCCGGCGGAAGTTTAACAAAATCAAGCGCCTCACTGCCGATAAATCCTTTAAACAAAATACCTAAAAATAAAAAAGCTATTCCGTACATGGTAAACGGCTTTATTGCCCAATTCATAAACAGAGTTAAACCTACCGGTTTAGGTGATTTACCCGCTTTCACCACTTCGTCGAAATCAATCTTTACCATAATGGGATACATCATAAAAAACAAGCAGACCGCTATCGGTATAGAAACAACCGGGGCATTATTGACATATATAGCTAACCCGTCAAGAAAATGGGCCAGGCCCGGAGCAAATTTACCGGCCAGAATCCCCAGGCCTATACAGACAAGCACCCAAAAGGTAAGATATCTTTCGAATACAGACATATTCCTTTCAAACTTAGGACTCAAAATAAAATCGCCACCTTATATAGCAAAACTGCTATATATTTTTTCCAAAAAAAAATCACCTCAATACTTATCTATCCTGTCTTGCAGCAAAGCTCATTTCTTTTTGCCCTCTTCAGCTTTTTTAGATCCTCTTTTATAGCTTTATCATTCTGTAACCACCGCCTCATAGAACTTAATATTTGGACGGCGTAGATATTACCGGCTTCAAGAAAGTAATTCGTCCAGAAACTGTACTGTTCAGCCTGTACTAACCCTGCATCTTTTAATTTCTTAAGATGCCTGGATACACTGGGCTGGGTAATACCCAGGACAAAAGCAATTTCACAGACACAGAGCTTTCTTCTCTGGAGTAATTTTAAAATCCTGATTCTATTTTTGTCACTGCATGCCTTTAATACCTTCTCAAGCTCATTCATAAACACCTCTCTATCTATATAGCCTAAGAGCTATATAATAACATAGCACTATATTTTGTCAATAGGCAGATGACAGTCCGGGCTTAATCCCTCTTCTATCCTCGATTGACAAACCAATTGTCACGATTTACAATCTCTTTATGCATTACAAAACCCTTCATCCCTGGAGAGTAAGCCCCAAAGAGGCAGTACAGATACAGAAAAGACTGGCCGGCAATATCCGCACGGATACCAAAAACATAAAGCCCAAAGCTATCGCGGGCATAGATGTTTCATTCAAAGAAAACACTTCCTGCGCGGCAATCTGTATATTCAAAATTCCCGGCCTCAAACTGATTGAAGAGAAAACAAAGATTGCCCCGGTTACTTTTCCTTATATTTCAACCTTATTCACATTCCGTGAAGGCCCGCCTGTCCTTGGCTGTCTTAAAAAGATAAAGACCGTACCCGATGTAATAATATTCGACGGCCAAGGAATTGCTCATCCCCGGCGCATGGGCCTGGCAACTCACATGGGTTTATGGCTCAATATCCCTACTATCGGCTGCGCAAAAACTCTTCTTTACGGAAAGTTTACCCACCCCTCTGATACTAAAGGTTCTTATACTCTGCTTAAAGACAAGAACGCTACCATCGGAGCAGTAGTGAGAACTAAAGACAAGACCAAGCCTCTTTTCATATCGGCAGGCCACTTGATAAATCTAAGAAATGCTATAGAAATAACCCTTCAGGTGTGTACAAAATACCGTTTGCCTGAGCCGATACGCGCAGCACACACTCTATCGAAAGCTACACTATTAAAAGAGTTACGAAAAGGTTAAGGTTGCAGGCCTCAGGATTCAGGCTGCAGGCCACAAGCCACAAATCAGCTATGAGCTAACAGCCATGAGCTATAAGCCGATAATCAGAACTGACACGTTCCTCCGGCACAGCCCCCGGAATATTCAGATGAAGCTGTAAAGAAATCTTTCGCGCCCGGCTTTTCTTCTTTGCCTGAAGGAAAAGAAATAACCTGTCCTTCTTTGCTTCCATACCGGTAAATGGTAATGCCCTTACAGCGTAATTTATGAGCCATGATATAAATCTTTTTTATATCCTCTTTACCGGCTTTTTGAGGTAAATTTATAGTCTTTGATACCGAATTATCCGTATGTCGCTGAAAAGCCGCCTGTACCCTTAAGTGCTGCTCCCCCGGCACATCAAAAGCTGTCTCAAATACTCTTTTTACCTCCTGAGGCACCCCTTTTATATTTTTTAAAGATTTTTTCCGGGCGATTTCTGAAAGCAACTCCTTGTTATAAAAGCCTTTTCTCCTTGCTCTCCTTTCAAATACCGGGTTTATCTCAAATTGCTTATTCCCGGATAATATATTACGCACGAAGCTGAGAGCAAATACCGGCTCTATTCCGGATGAACATCCGGCTATTATGCTTATTGTCCCGGTAGGAGCTATTGTATTGACTGTGGCGTTCCTCATCCGTATATTCCTTTCAGCATATACGGATTTTCTGAAATTAGGAAATGCTCCTCTTTCGCTTGCAAGCTGTGCGGACGCATAAACGGATTCCTTGTGGATAAAATCCATAATTTTATCTGCCAGCTTAAGGGCTTCATCTGATGTATAGGCTATATTCATCCCGTAAAGCATGTCCGCAAAACCCATTACCCCCAGGCCTATCTTTCTGTTTGCAAAAGTAATCTCTTTTATCTCCTGTAAAGGAAATTTGTTCACTGTAATGACATTATCGAGAAAGCGCACACCCCAGTGCACTGTTCTTTTGAGTTTTTCCCAGTTAAGTTTACCGTTAACCAGCATCCTCTCAAGATTAACGGAGGCAAGATTGCAACTCTCATAGGGAAGCAATGGCAGCTCGCCACAGGGGTTTGTAGCTTCTATCCGCCCGATAGAGGGAGTAGGGTTTTCCCTGTTTATCTCATCAAGAAATATTAAACCGGGATCCCCTGTTTTCCATGCGCCTTCAACAATCAGGTCAAAAACTATCCCGGCTTTAACCTCTTTCGTTTTTCCCCCTGTCCGGGGGTTTATTAAAGGTACCTTTGTGTTTTTATTGACCGCTCTCATGAATTTATCGGTAGCTCCTACAGAGAGATTAAAATTCGATAGTATGTTCTGCTTGCTCTTTGCCTGGATAAAATCTATTATATCCGGATGGTCGCAGCGTAATATCCCCATATTCGCTCCCCTTCGTCTTCCGCCTTGAACGATAACGCCGGTGCTTTTATCGAATATTTCCATAAAAGATACCGGACCCGAAGCCTCACCCTTAGTGGTGGATACAAGGTCTCCCCGGGGTCTGAGCTTTGAAAAATCAAATCCTGTCCCGCCGCCTGATTGATGGATTTTCGCCATATTATGAAGTGAATTAAATATACCGTCCATAGAATCTTCAACGGGCAGGACAAAACATGCTGACAGCTGGCCGAAATATGTACCGGCATTCATAAGGGTCGGAGAGTTAGGCATGAATTCTCTCTCGCTCATCATCCGGTAAAATACTTCTCTGGCCTCTTTAGGGGAAACTTTCGTTTTGTATTTTTTTTCAGCGCTCGAGACGTGTTTCGCTACCCGGAGGAATAATTCAGCCGGGGCCTCGATGACGTTACGGTTTTCATCTTTCAACAGATATCTTTTTTTCAATACTGCCAGGCTGTTTTTTGAAAGTTCAATATTATTTCTAAGCTTTGATGGCATTCTACTTCCACCCTTTTCCGGTAAAACCGTTGATTTTTTTCATTTTATATAATAGAGTTAAGGCACAGAAGTGGCTATTTCGCACTTTTATTGACTTTTTTCATCTTCAAAAAATAAGGAATCCAGGCAGAAAAAAGTCAATAAAAATAGGAAATAACCTATTTTCGATATTTAAAAAAAGAAGATAATATTGTTAAGAATTTATTAAAAAGGAGGTCTATTGTGAAATCTTATACGGTAAAACCCAAAGAATCCTGGGAGGTCCCGGAAGGCACAAAGTTCTCTCACGGTAAGATAATGGTTGTAGAACCTCATCAATCCATAGGAGGACCTGAAAACAGACACGAAGACAATAACCAGTGGGTATTTGTACTTTCAGGTCATGGAGAAGCTATCGTAAGCAATAAAGTGATAGCTTTAAAGCATCACAAGCTTCTTTTAGTAGAAGCAGGAGAAAACCATGAAATCAGAAACACATCTGATGAGACTCTGGAGACACTGAATTTCTATGCTCCCAAAGAATATGTAAGCAAAAATAAAACCGGCCAGGCTTCATTCAGGACCTTCTTTTTGTAGGACTTTAAAAATTAAAGAAGCTGACTGATGATGAGTTGTCAGCGTCAGCAAATAAACCCTGAAGCTAAACCAGCCGCTTTTCAGGGTAGAAACTAACCTCTGTTAAAGGATGAACATTTCATGCAATTCAAAACCTTATTGAATATCTTTTTTTCTGATAATGTAAAGCAAATGAGGAAATATTATCAGAGAAGAAGTAAAGATAAGCAGAAATCTTAAATTCGATTCTCCCAAAACTTCAGACGCCCGGACAAATCCTAAGCTTAGTAGAACTGCCGAACTATCTAAAATAAGAGGTTCATCTTTTCCAGGATATAGTTTTAGTACCCTTAAAGTAAAACCCGCCAAAAACAAGGCAGCAATAATTAAATAGATAATAGTCAGGTTTTTGTTTAAGAAAAGCATCAGCCCTTCGGCTATGGCTGTGATTATGAGCCAGTATATTAAATATCTGCGTTGATTTTTAGTGAACATTGGATGCGCTATTTCCGGCTGTTTTCCTCAAACATCTCCCCGCCCAGCACGCTTACGCTTTCGACCTGCCAACTCCCGGCGGCATCATCAAATCGCAGATCTACTCTGTATATAGT
>WJKZ01000111.1 GCA_014728785.1 Candidatus Omnitrophota bacterium | reverse complement strand
CCTTAGCCGGGAGGGAAAAATGAGGAGCCTTTGTCTCTACAGAGCCTTAAAGGAGGCAGAAAATTTAATAAAGAAAGGCGAAAGAGACGTTTCCTTCATTGAGGAGAAAATGAGAGAAACAGTAGAAAAAGGTTACAAATCCAGGATAGACTATTTGAAAGTTCTTGATGCAGGAAACCTGAAAGAATTAAAGCAGGTCAGAGGCCGGATCGTTATAGCCGGTGCCGTTTTCGTTGAAGGGGTCAGATTGATAGACAATATAGTTTTAAGCGTTGATTAAAGACTTATCCCGGAGGCTAAAAATATGAAAAAGACCAGAAAAAAAATAGGTATTGTAGGCTGTGGCGCTGTAGGTTCGGGGGTAGCTTTGTACATACGCAAATATCTAAGCTCTTATGCAAAAGTTCACTCGCTTTCCGACTTAAACGAAGCAGCGGCTCTGAGACTGCGAAAAGAGGTAAGTGGTAGACCTTCTATTTTAGAGATGGAGGAGATGTTTAAAGCTTGCGACATCCTGATAGAAGCAGCTTCAGTAGATGCAGCCAAATCAATTTTAAGGAAAGCGCTTTTTTATAAAAAAGACCTGATAATCGTAAGCGTTGGGGCGTTGATCGAGGATTTCAGTCTTTTGGAAAACGCTATAAAAAAGAAAGTTAATATCTATATACCTTCGGGTGCCATATGCGGGGCCGACGGCATAGGGGCTTTAAGCATGGGGAACATTAAAAAGATATCCCTCATTACCTCCAAGCCTCCCCGCAGTTTAGCCGGTGCTGACTACATACAGAGGCGAAATATCGGAATAAAAGGCTTAAAAAAAGAACGGCTGATATTCAAAGGAAAAGTTTCCGAAGCCATAAAGTATTTCCCCCGGAATATTAACGTCGCGGCCACTTTACTTCTGGTTTCAGCATTTAGGAACATAGAGGTCTGCATAAAAACCAATCCTGAACTTAAGAGGAATACTCATCGGATAATAGTAAAAGCGCAGGAGGCCAATCTGAATATAGAGGTGGAGAATATCCCTTCTAAAACAAATCCTAAAACCAGTTTCCTTACGATTCTTTCGGTCCAGCATCTGCTTAATAAAATATTTTTTCCGTTTAAGGTCGGCAGTTAGAGGAGATCCGTTTGTTTCCGGTAAAAAATTTTTAAGAAAAGATGATATGAACGAGTGGATTATTATACAGGGTGCCAAGGAGCACAATCTCAAAAATATAAATTTAAGGATACCCAAAAACAAGCTTGTCGTTGTGACCGGACTTTCTGGTTCGGGTAAATCTTCTCTGGCTTTTGATACCATTTATGCGGAAGGTCAGCGAAGATACGTGGAAAGCCTTTCCAGTTACGCCCGCCAATTTTTGGAACAGCTCAAAAAACCGGACGTTGAACACATCGAAGGTCTTTCTCCGGCTATAGCGATTGAGCAGCGTACCGCTGGTTCTTCTCCCCGTTCTATAGTTGCCACTCAAACCGAAATTTATGACTACCTGCGTTTATTGTTCGCCCGAATTGGAGAACCACACTGTTACCGTTGCGGAAGAAAGATAAGTAAATTGAGTTCGCAGGAAATAATTGATCAGGTTATGAACGTGTCTCCGAAACACAGAATATTCATACTATCTCCGGTTGTAAGCGGAAAAAAAGGAGAATATTCTTCCCTGTTCAGGCGGTTGTTTAAAGAAGGCTTTGTCCGGGTTAGAGTGGACGGAAAGATTTTTGAACTTGATGAAGAAATACGCCTGGATAAATACAAGGTGCACTCGATAGATATAGTAGTGGATAGAGTTAAAGTGTCGCCTCAATATAAAAAACGAATAGCTGATTCAATAGAGACATCCCTGCATCATTCCCGGGGAAGTGTGATAATTTACGATGATACTGGAAAAAAAGAAATATTTTTTAATACCCGTCTTATGTGCCCCGTTTGCGGAATATCGTTGACTGAGCTTGAACCGCGTACTTTTTCCTTCAACTCTCCTTACGGAGCCTGCAATTTATGTAACGGTTTGGGTATTAAGCTGGAGCTTGATCCCGATATAATCGTTCCGGACAGAAACAAAAGTCTGGCAGAAGGAGCGATAGAGGCATGGCGTAGAGGAGGACGCGGCTATATTATGTATTACCGGGCTTTGTTGAGAGAGCTGGCGGGTGAGCTGGATATTTCATTTCAGACTCCTTTTAAAAAATTACCCAAAAAAATTCAGAAAATTATTCTTTACGGCAGCAGCGATGTTTATGTTTGGGGCAAACCGTACGAAGGAGTTATACCGAACCTGGAGAGGGTGTTTAATACCACAGAAAGTGAGTATCGAAAATCGGAGATAACAAGATATATGTCCAAACTTCCCTGTCCCGGCTGCGGCGGTAAACGGCTAAAAAAAGAAGCATTAAGTGTTTTGCTTAAAGGCAAGTCAATATGGGACATCGTGGAATTAAGCATTTTGCGGTGTTATGATTTTTTCAGAGAGCTGAAACTGAGCAGCTATGAAATGAAAATTGCAGGTCATGTGGTTAAGGAGATATCGAAAAGGCTTAACTTTTGTGTGGATGTCGGGATCGCTTATTTATCTCTCGACCGGTTGAGTTCGACTCTTTCCGGAGGCGAAGCTCAACGGATAAGGCTTGCGACCCAGTTGGGTTCTTCCTTGTCCGGGGTGTTGTACGTCCTGGATGAACCTACCATAGGTCTACATCCCCGCGATGATAAAAAATTGATAAATACATTGAAAAAACTAAAAAGTATGGGTAATACCATTATAGTGGTAGAGCACGATGAGCAGATGATACATTCTTCGGATTGGGTTATTGATTTAGGCCCCGGTGCCGGCAGGGAAGGCGGAAAGGTTATATTTTCAGGCGAGTCTAAAAAATTAAAATCAGCCAATACCTCTACCGCCCGCTTTATACAGGGAAAGGAATCTATAGGGGTACCTGCGGGAAGAAGGGGTTATAAAAAAAGAAATTTTATTGTAGTGAAGGGGGCTTCTGAACATAATTTGAAAAATATAAAGGCAAAAATACCTCTGGAAAATTTTGTCTGCATCACCGGAGTTTCAGGAAGCGGTAAATCAACCTTGATAGAAGATATCCTTTACAGGGCAGCGGCAAAGGTTATATACAATTCAAAAGAAAAGCCGGGTAAATTTAAAAAAATCGAAGGTCTCCAGCATATAGATAAGGTAATAATTGTTGATCAGTCGCCTATCGGCAGGACACCCCGTTCAAACCCTGCTACTTATACCGGGGTTTTTACTTATATCCGTCAGGTTTTCAGCCGCTTGCCCGAGGCCAGAGCAAGGGGGTATAAGCCGGCAAGATTCAGTTTTAACGTGGCCGGAGGCCGGTGCGAAGCATGCCGGGGGGAGGGGACCAAGAAGATTGAAATGCATTTTTTACCCGATGTTTATGTGGACTGCGAAGTATGCAAGGGCAGGAGGTTTAACGCCCAGACCCTGGAAGTGAAATTTAAAGGTAAAGATATATCGGATATTCTTGCGATGAGCGCAGATGAGGCATATATCTTATTTGAGAATTTACCGTCGATAAATAATATACTTAAAACTCTTAAAGATGTGGGATTAGGTTATGTTTCACTGGGGCAATCCGCAACCACTCTATCCGGAGGGGAAGCTCAGCGTATCAAATTGTCTTCGCAATTAAGAAAGAAAGCCACCGGAAGAACGCTTTATATACTGGATGAGCCTACAACCGGTCTCCATTTTGAAGATATTCGCAAGCTTCTGTCGGTATTGCAGAGATTAGTAGATAAAAAAAACACGGTTCTGGTAATCGAACATAATTTAGATGTGATAAAATGTTCTGATTATATTTTAGATTTGGGACCGGGAGGGGGAGAAAAAGGCGGTGAGGTCGTTGCCTGTGGTTTGCCGGAAGAGATAATAAGAAAGAAAAGTTCCTATACCGGTCGCTTCCTTGAGCCGAAATTGAAAACTTAAACAACGGTGCAAAAAAGTTTGACAGTTTTAATTTGACTTGATATTATTCAAAAATAAATCTTTAAAATAAGAGGATATATGATTAATAAATCGTTACGCAATATTATAGTTATTATCACTGTATTTATTTTTGCCTCCGGTGCGCTCAATGCCCAGGACGACAGGGAAAGATTTAATGTTGCTCTTAAGGCTTTCTCTGATAATTTCTATGAAGCCTCTCTTTCTCTTTTTGAGAGGTTTGTGGATGAATTTCCAGAAAGTCCACTGGTTCCCCGGGCCAGGCTTTATGTCGCCAAATGCTATTATTATAACCAAAATTATCCCCGTGCCTTGGAAGCTTTTAAAGAGCTACTTGAGCCAGTATCGGAAGATTATTCTTCCTTCCGCGATGAGATTTATTTTTTTCTGGGCCTGATACACTTCAAAGGTAAAAATTTCCAGGAATCACTCCAAAATTTCGAAAAAATAATAAACGATTACCGGAATTCCGAATTTATCTGGAATGCTTTTTATATGTCGGGACGCAACTACATAGAAATTGGAGAATTCGAAAATGCCGAAGCGGTGCTGAAGAGAGTGATTAAGAAAAGCGCAAAAGTCGACCTGACAGGGAAAGCTTATCTGCAATTAATGAATTTGAAGTTGAAGGATGAAGACTATGCCGGAGTATTAAAATTAGGCTCTGAGTATTTTGATGATTTCGCACAAAATGGAGACGATCCCAGAGTTTATTTTTATCTAGGAGAAAGCCATTACGCTTTGGAAAACTGGGGGGAGGCTTTAGACAACTATCAGAAAGCTTTGACTTTGAATCCTGATAATAAACTTAAGGATTTGCTCCAGCAGTCGGTAGGCCTGACTTATTTAGCTAAAGGGGACCTGAACAAAGCAAAGTCTTCGATTGATAGTATCGCAAACAGAGAAATGCGTTTTTATTCACAAGGACTGTACTATTTTAAAACAGAGGATTATATACAGGCTCTGGAAACTTTTAATATGTTTATGAGAAATTTTCCTCGCAGCAATTTCATAAGTAACGTTTATCTGAACAAAGCCGATCTTTTTTATGAAATGGGAAGGCTGAAAGATTCTTTGTTTACCTATAAATACATAATCGATAATTTCGATAGCGCCGATAAACCGGATATAATCAATAAGGCTCACTATGGTTTAGCCTGGTGTTATCTTAAAGACGGTGAGTTCAAGAAGGCAATCGAGGAGTTCAAAAAGACTATAGAGTATACAGATAACCCTACGGTTAAGATAAGTTCCCAGATTCAAATTGCTGACGCTTATCAGGAGGCAGGCAGGTATACCGAAGCTCTGGATTTATACAACAATATCTTGAAGGAAAACCCCGGAACAATTTATGCCGACTATATTCAATTTCAGATAGGAACCGCTTTTCTTAAATCGCAGCAGCTGGAGAAGGCTCTTATGGCTTTGAGAAATCTGAAAAATAATTTTCCTAATTCGAAGTTGATACCCCAGGCTCAGTATTATCTTGCCGTAGGGTATTTCACCGGTGAAGATTACATAAAAGCCAAGGCCCTCCTGGAAGATTTTTTCGAAAAACACCCTCGCAGCGAATTAATACCCAGAGCATATTACCTTTACGGAAAGTGTTTTTTTAATGAGGGTAAATACCGTAAGGCGATAGAAGTGTTTCAGAGCATAATCGATAATTACGAGGATAAAGACATAGAGGAATTTGTCTATATCGATATGGGAAATGCCTATGTGAATCTCGACTTATATAACGAGGCAAGGAGTATATG
>WJKZ01000110.1 GCA_014728785.1 Candidatus Omnitrophota bacterium | reverse complement strand
TTCCAAAATACCATACGAGCATAAGGGAGTGCAAACACTTTCTATGCAGGAACCCGGATTAAAGTATATTTTTCCGTCTATCTCTTCATCAAGCGGAGAGTGCGAATGGCCGAATACAAAAATGTCTATTTTTTCGAATTCATCCTTAAATTGTTCGCCTATGTAATGTATGAGATTTCGGGGATTGCCCCGTCCGTGTATTAACCCCAGGCTTATCTCATCAAATTTTAATACCTGTTTCAGAGGTAGTTTTTGACCTATGCTCTGCTCATCCATATTCCCGCATACTCCGTATACCCGGGTATAATGGCTAAGCTGTTCAAAAACTGCGTAATTGGTAAAGTCACCGCAGTGAAGGCAACAGCTGCTTTTTTGAGCCTCTTTAATTATAACTGCAGGTATGTTTTTTCCAGTTCTGGAGTGAGTATCGGAGATAACGAGTATCCTAGGCATCTTTTTGCGTTTGTTCCTCTGCAGACAAATTGCAGGTTACCATAGGCCGGTTATAAACTCCCAGGAGTTTGTTAACTTCGTTTATATCCCAGGTAATCAGCTTATTATTTTTGGCCAGAACTTTGGCGGTAAGTGAAATTTCACCCAGCGATATGAATATCTTTTTTACTTTTTTCCCTTTTATGTTTGAACCTTTTTCAAGAAATCTGAATATATCTCTATCGTCCGTAGGCTGTTCTTTTATTCCGGCAAATACTATTTGTTTCCCCTCCCCTACCAGTAAATGGAAGTTTTCCTGAGGGTATGATATTATTTTAGCTTTTTCAATTAGAGGCAGCTTATACCGGTTGTTTCCCAGCGAAACTGTATCGTTTCTGAAAGACGAAAATAGCTGAAGAACTTTTTTAAGCTTATCTTTCATAAACTCTTCTTTAAACAGATTTATATTCTCGTATATATTGTCTATCCACATATTTTCACGTCTTTTTTGATTGGCTACATAAGGAGAGAAATATAATTTAAAAACCGTAGACAACCAGAAAGAAAAAAGCAAGTCCTTTGGCCTGTAGAGATTGCCTAAATTCTCTATGAAATTTAAATCTATCAATTTTTGCAGGCGGTTTTTGAGTTCTTTGGAATTATATATCTTTAACGAAAGCAGTTCTTTTTTTCTAAGATAGCCGTCTCCGAGTGCCAGTAGAATTTTTATTACAGATGAGGTGTCTTTAAATTTACTGTCCAGTAAATTGATTTTCCCTATAAATTTCTGGAAAAGATAGGTTTCTTTATTGCATAAACAGACAGAGAGTATCTTCATTATGGTTTGTTCTTCACTGTCTTTGCGGTAATGAGACTTGATGGCCTCAGCGAATATGTCATAATAAATGATGCTGGAACCGCATATATTTACGAAAAAGGATAAAAACAAAGGAGAAGGCTTGAGAGGCTCCAGGGTCCGGCGCAAGTAAAGAAAATTATCCACAAAAGAGCTCTCGCTTACAAATATTTTTTCAAAATTACCGAATAGTAAATTCAGGTCCGACATCAGAACTTTTTCGGCTGCCTGTGGCGAAGACGAGGTAAGGATTACTACACAATTTCTTTGCGAGACGATAAATTTAGAGAATTCCTGATAAAAATTACCAAAAATCTTCTCCAGTCCCAGGAACTCCTCTATTATAAAAACACAATCTGATTTACTTTCTTTTATAAAGGTGTCGATAACTTCCAGTATCTGGGCAAAGGAGACCATATCCTTTCTCAGGAGTTTTTTTATTAATTCAACCGTGGCGGTAAGAGAAAAACCGCAATAATTGATAAGCTTGTCAATCGTATCGGAGCGGGAGGAGTAGTTACTCAATGCCGAAAAGACTACGCTTTTAAGGAGTTCTCTCGGGCTGGAATAAGAACTGTTAATGTGTATGCATACCAGATTAGGTATTTTTAAATCCCGAAAATAATTTTCGAGCATATATGATATCTCTTCTTTATCGTTTCCCAGGAAGGCCAAGTTCTGGCGGTAGCCTTGAGAAAATGATTTAATCCTTTTGTCCAGTATAGCTATTTTTGGCAGTATATTTTCCATAACCTTTTTCCTTCACCGAAAGACATCAGTTGATGTATTTTAAAGGGTTTTGCGGAATACAGTTTTTTCTTATTTCAAAGTGCAGGATCTGATTTCCGTTCTTTCCGGAAGCCACTGAAGCTATAGTATCATTTTTTTTTGTAAATGACCCTTCCTTAACCGAAACATTGTCTAAATTAGCGTAAATAGTATAGAGACTTGAGGTGTGTTGGATCATCAGAGTTTCTCCCCAACCTTTAATATAGCCCAAAAAGACCACTTTGCCCTCGGCTGAGGCTTTTACCGATTTCTGG
>WJKZ01000109.1 GCA_014728785.1 Candidatus Omnitrophota bacterium | reverse complement strand
TCTTAAATCAGGAACTGAAAGGAGTAATAGAATACACAATTCATAAAGGAAAAATTACTTATAAAAGAAACCGCTGAGACACGGGTGAGTTTAAAAAACCTCTTAATTTTTTGATTTATCTGGTATAATTTAACCCTAACTCTTTAACTGAAGATATAAAAATGAAATTTGTGGCAGATTTTCATATTCATTCCAAGTACTCCCGGGCGACTTCAAAAGATATGGATATCCCTCATTTAGCTAAATGGGCTAGGCTTAAAGGTATTAATTTAGTGGGGACAGGTGATTTCACCCACCATTTGTGGCTCCAGGAGCTTAAAAGACTCCTTGTACCCGGAGATAAAAACGGTCTGTATGAATATGAAGGAGTTAACTTCATATTGTCTGCAGAGATATCAAGCATATTTTCCCAGGCAGGGAGAGCTTACAGAGTGCATAATGTTATTCTGGCACCTTCGCTGGATGTCGTTGAAGAAATAAACAGGATGCTTTCCAGGCACGGGAATCTCGCTTCCGACGGCAGGCCTATTTTGGGACTGAGCTGTAAGAGGTTGGCCGAAGAGTTATTCGGAGTTTGCGACGACCTGATGTTTATCCCGGCACACATCTGGACACCGTGGTTTTCGGTTTTTGGCTCCAACTCCGGGTTTAATTCCCTGGAAGAGGCATACGGCAAATATACAGAAAAAATAACCGCGCTTGAAACAGGTCTTTCCTCAGATCCGGCTATGAACTGGATGATTTCGGATTTGGATAGATTTTCTCTTGTCTCTAACTCTGATTCGCATTCGCCCTCCCGTATCGGCAGGGAAGCAAATGTGTTTAGCTGTGATTTAAATTACTGGGAGATAAAAAAGGTTCTGGAAGAAAAGAACAAGGAGAAATTTCTTTATACAATAGAATTTTTCCCCGAGGAAGGTAAGTATCACTATGATGGACACAGAAATTGTAAACAGAGGTTGCATCCCAGCGAAACAATTAGGCATAAAGGAATTTGTCCGGTATGCAAAAGACCTCTGACCAAAGGAGTTTTGAATCGGGTGATGGAACTGGCGGACAGAGATTTGGGGTTTGTGCCAGAGAACTACATACCTTACAAAAGCATGGTGCCGCTTGAGGAAATAATAGCTGAAACCAAAGGTGTGGGAAAAAAGAGCAAAGCGGTAGAAGGTCAGTATATGGACCTTATTTCGAACTTCGGCTCCGAATTTGATATACTGGTAAATACCCCGGAGAAAGAATTAAAATCTAATTTTCCTCCCAGAATAGCCGAAGGAATACTAAAAGTAAGGAAAAAAGAAATAGAGTTGCTGGCCGGTTACGATGGAGAGTATGGAGCAATAAAAATATTCAAAGAAGAAGGAAGCGGCCAAGCCGACCAGCTTACTTTATTTTAAAGCGCAAAATATACAATATGCCCCCTTAGCTCAACGGATAGAGCGCTGGCCTCCGGAGCCAAAGATGGAAGTTCAATTCTTCCAGGGGGCATGGAATATAAAGGAAAATCTTCAATTATGGGTATAAATATCGCAGTTATAGGCGGTTCTGTGTGTTCAAAAAAATTTTATAAAATCGCCCGGGATACAGGCAGGCTGATAGCTCAGCAGGGGTGGACTCTAGTTTGCGGCGGCGGTTTCGGAGTGATGGAGGCAGCGTGTAAAGGGGCCAAAGAAAAAGGTGGCTTTACTGTAGGTATTTTACCCGGCTATGACTGCAGAGAAGCTAATGATTTCCTTGATGTCAATATACCCACAGGTCTGGGTTGCGCCAGAAACGTATTGGTAGTAAGGTCTTCGGAGGCCATAATAGCCATTGATGGCCAATACGGCACCCTCTCTGAAATAGCTTTTGCTTTTAACGAGGGCAAGCCGATAGTAGGTATAGACTCGTGGCAGATAAAAGGATTAATAATGGTTGACTCTGCCGAGGAGGCAGTAAAAAAAACAAAATATTTTTTAGAACGCAAAAAGTAGATCGGCTTGCCTTTTCAGGTTTTATGGGCAAAATAATTAGCAGCCAAAAGACAGCCCTTTAGGTAAAATTCTATGCAAGAGGAAAAAGAATTAAAGATTTCTGTGGTTATGCCTGTGTTTAATGAGGCGGATACCATAGGGGAAGTAGTTGAGAGGATCAGGAGAATTCCTTATCAAAAAGAAATAATAATAGTGGATGACGGCTCAACCGATTCCAGTTGCGAGATAATCAAAAAGCTAAGCGCTCCTTTTATAAAAAAAATATTTCATAAAAAGAACAGAGGAAAAGGTGCTTCTATAAAAAGCGCCCTGCCGGTGATGAATCATGATATCCTGATTATCCAGGATGCGGATTTAGAATATTATCCCGAGGAATATCCGAAATTGATAGAGCCTATTATAAAAGGTGAAGCAGATGTGGTGTTCGGGTCAAGGTTTATTGAAAACGGCAGATATTCTTCCCTTATTCATTTTGTGGGAAATAAAATCATAAATTTGACGGCAGCTTTTTTATACGGGAAAAAATTGAGTGATTTGCTGAGCTGCTATAAAGTTTTTAAGAGAGAAATTATAAAGAGCATAGATTTACAGGCAGAGGGGTTCGGCTTCGAGGCCGAAATTACAGGGGAGGTGCTCAGACGGAAGTGCAGGCTGAAAGAAGTCCCTATCTCTTATGTGAGCCGGAGCTATTCGGAAGGTAAAAAAATAAAGCGCCGCGATTTCTTTACTATCCTCTGGTGGCTTTTCAGGACAAAGCTCAAGAAGAGAAAGTTTAACAAGAAAGCAACCCATGAATAAAGAAGAGATTAAATATTTAATTGAGAAGAAAAATCTCATAGAAGGTTATGTTGAGGCGGAGAAACAGTTAACGCCTAACGGTTTTGACTTGACGGTAGAGAAAATTTTTGCCTTTAATGCTTCAGGCAGCCTTGACT
>WJKZ01000108.1 GCA_014728785.1 Candidatus Omnitrophota bacterium | reverse complement strand
TTTTCATTATATATGCCGGCCTCAAATAAAACGATTTATGGGCTTCTATTATCTTTTCTCTGAATTCTTCTCCGCTGAAACCTTCCGGAACATATACAAAAGATTCCGGATTGTTTATATAAGCTCCTTCATTAAAAGAAAACTTATATCCTTCCCGCAAGAGTTGCTCATAAATTGCGGTTCCTGGATAAGGCACAAATTTATTGAAATGCGCAAAATCAAGGGGCAGACTCCCGGCAAATTCTACTGTCTTGGAAAAACTATCTTTAGTTTCCCAGGGAGAACCTACTAAAAAATCAGCCCTTATACGCAATCCGGCTTTCTTTGCCCATAAAACAGCCTGCCGGTTTTGTTCAACGGTTGTGTTTTTGCCCAGTTTAGTAAGTATGTCATTATCTCCCGATTCAAGTCCGTAAAGAACCTGCCAGCAACCGGCATCTCTCATCATCTTTAATACCTCCGGATTAACTATATCAACTCTGGTAAGGCAAGTCCAGGATACAGGAGGTTTAAACTTTTTAATCTCCCTGCAGAGAGTCCTGATACGGCTGTGATCGAGAGTAAAGGTGTCATCAAAAAAACGTATCTCTTTTGCTCCGTAAACGGAAATTAATTCTTCTATCTCTTCCATTATATTACTTACGCTTCTTTTACGGTATTCTTCTCCGAATACGGCTCGGTCGCAAAAAGTACAGTTAGCCGGGCATCCCCGGGAAGTAATAATAACCCCCAAAGGCAATCTTCTGTAGGAGGCAGGAGTAGGGCTATATCTATTCAAAGGGGCAAGAAGATGTCTCGCCGGTTTAGGTATAGAATCCAGATCCGTTATCATGGGGCGGGAAGGAGCTTTAATAATTTTATCTTCTTTTTTAAAAGCCACTCCTTTTATGTTCTCCGGAGAATTCTTTTTTCCGTCGCTAAACCAATCCAGTAAGTCGGAAAAAGTAGATTCCCCTTCGCCGATAACGGCAAAATCAAATGCCTCCGAGTTCAGCGTATCTTCCGGACAGGCAGTAGAATGAGGCCCTCCACAAATGATGCTTACAGAAGGCAACTGACGGCGGGCATACCTGGCCAGAGCCACAGCTTTTGAAAATAAAGGCGTGGTGGCCGTAAAACCTATGAGTTCAGGTTTAAATTTATCAAGATAATAGTCAAAATCTCCGGCCCCCCCACTTAAAGTACAGTCGTATATCTTAATTTCGTGACCTTTCTCTTCTCCTACAGAAGCCAGATAAGCCAGGCCCAGCGAAGGTATCCTGTTAAGCGCATATTTAAAAGACCTATTTTTTCCGCCTATCTCCTCGATTTCATAGGGAGGGTCAACCAAAAGCACTTTCATCTCAAAAAATCTTTCACCTTTTCTGCTATATATACCACTTTTTCATCACTCAAATTTTCATAGAGAGGAAACTGTATCGCAGATTTATATACCTTAACCGCATTAGGACAACTAAAACCTCTCTCCTGCGGCCAATTATCGGCTATCTCAGAACCTGTGCCCGCATCAATCCCTTTTTTAAGCAGAAATCTCCTGAGCTTTCGGGAATCTGCCTTAATTAAAGTCACAAAAAAATAATAGTTATGCCTGGCGTCCGAATATACCTTCTGAGGAATAGTATATTTACCCAAAATCGATATAAATATATCTGCCTTCCTTCTCCTTTCGGCTATCCTTTGCCCGAGAGAGGCTAACTTTTCCAAAGCCAGCCGGGCCTGGAATTCCCCGAAAGAAATTTTGGAATCTACCAGAGACTTTTGAGTTTTTCTGTAAATTTTATATATTTTGATATTCCACTCGGGAGAAGACAGAAGATAGAAAAAAGGATAAGCAAAAGGAGAAGATAAGAATAAATTCTCTACCAAGGAGGCAACAACCTTTTTAAAAGGACAAAAAGAAGGGTTCCTTTTGACAAAGGACTTTACCCTTTCCGACAAGAAATCACTGTTAGTGGCAACCATTCCTCCTCCATAAGTGTTAACTAATTTTATATTTTCAAAGCTAAAAAAAGAGGCTTCTGCCAGAGAACCGGTTTGTTTACTGTAAATCTGGGAACCCAGAGAATGGGCGCAATCCTCAAAGACGGTTATATTTCTTTTTTCGGCTATGTCTTTAATCTTATCTATGCGACAGGGGTTACCAAAAATATGAGTAGCTATAATAACTTTGGTACGTTCACTAATTGCCCTTGAAATATCAGAGGGTTCGCTGTTAAAAGTTTCGGGGTTTATATCTGCAGGAACAGGTTTTAAACCCAAAGACTCAATGATGCCCGTCAAGGCACCCAAAGTATAGGCGGGAATAACAACTTCGTCTCCCGCTTTAAGACCGAGAGAACGTAAGAGAAGTTCCATGCCGTGTCTTGCCGACCCCACACTAATTGCATGCTTTACCCCCAGAAAACCGGCAAAATTCTTCTCCCAGTTCGGAAGATATTCGATATTGCAAGGGGATTTAGAAAGAAAGTACCTCAGGGCAAGCAAAAATTCCCTGCGCTGTATATGTATTTTCCTTCGGGGTATCATATAAAAACAGCCTCAATCTTTTATTTCTCTTATGTCTTTAATTTCTACGGAAGTGTGTCCGAAAATTTGAAACCTGTTGGTTTTAACTTTTACATCGCAGGGATTACAGCTACCGAACTTATAACATTCTCTGAATGTATCTCTAATCTGAAAATCCGGGTCCAGCAAATTTCCTACAGGAGGCGAATCACTGTAAAGATCATGGTGGCACCCGTAAACATTGCAATCAGGACCTACAATAAGTTCTGAGGTACGGCATAAACATTTTTTATTCTTCTCGCCGTTTACGGAACCAGGATACAGGTAAGTACCATAAAGCCTGCCTTTAAATTCACCCAAGAATTCTTTTGTTCTAAAATCTATACCCAAATCTATACATTTTTTCCGGGTTTCCAGAATATGGTCTTTTGTCCTAGGATGAAGAACTCCGAATATCCCTATAGAAAAACCTGCTTTCTGCATCTTTAAGACTTTTTTGATTAAGGAATCGAAGTCCATGTAGCCGGGGTGGTAACTCACCCTTATACTCGGATAAGGTGCTTCCCGGCGCAGCCGGGAAGGGTCGACCTGTTTGATAAAATTGTCAACATCGAAACACAAGTTGGTAAGGATATCGATATTTAAATCTTCCTTGAGGTTATTGATGATGTATATGAAACTCCGGTGGACGCTGGGCTCTCCTCCCTGCATGGTCACCGGCAAATCCGGCCGGGAAACCAATCTGTTTAAACCTTTCAGCCACTCTCTCCCGTCTACTTCTTTCTTTCTGTGACCGTTTATTCCTCCGTGACAGTTAATGCAGTAATCGCATCTTAGATTGCAATCAAGGGTTAAAAAGATTGCTAAATAATTATAGCGCTGAGGCAGGTTTATTGTTTTTAAACTCATCCTCTATTTTCTCTTTTATCCTTTCGGGAAAAATATATTCCATACAGGGGTATTCTTTATCGCATACCGGTTTAAGGCAAGGAATGCAGTCATAAGGAGATTCGGGTAACACAAATGTCCCGCAATTGTAAAAATTGATTTCTGTGTGAGAAGTGGGGCCGAAAAGGGCTATTACTCTTTTTTGCAAAGCCAAACTTAAATGCAAACCCAAACTGTCACCGGTAATAATCAGACGACATGAACTTATCCAGTCGATATACTCATAAAGGCTATCCAGGCCCTGCTGCCAGGATAATGAATATTTACCGTTAAGGAGGCGTTCCAATTCCTTCCAACAATGTAAAGGCCAGGGCTTATTCTTCCATTTAGCACTAGTCTGCCAGTTAAAACCTATATCATGTGTAACTTTTAAACGGGGTTTATAGCCCAGCACATAATTCTCACCTTTCCACTCTATATCCAAAGACTCGGACAATACTTTCTGCCAGCAGTCTTTATTTGCTCTGCGTTTATCGACATTCTGGCTTAGCTCAATCAATCTTTTCCCTCCCGAGGAATTTGAATTAGAACCATTGCGGAATCCGAAACCAAAACATTTATTACAATCCAGAGAGTTAACAACTCTATACACTTCCGGCAACTTCTCGAAATTAACTATTATATCAAACTTCTCCTTTTTAAGACCTTCCAGAACCTGAGAGTTGTAGGCGAGTATACGGTTTATGTAAGGATTATCCTCAAGTAAAGGTGTAGCTTTCTCATCCACCAGCCAGCTAACATCACAGTCTTTAAAAAAGTTTAAAACAAAAGTAGTGCGAAGAACATCACCGAGGCTGGTGGTAAGGCTGAGAGAATTATCAAGTGTTTCTGTATACCCTAATTTTATTATCAGTACCTTATCCATAGGAATCGAATTACAGCAGGCAATCGGCGTCCCGGCCCTCTATATAAAATTTATATGCATAGGGGGCTCGCCTTCCGGTTCACGCAAAGTAATATTTCCCTCCTTCAAATCCCAGAGAAACTCGTTGACCTTATCCTGAAGACAGAGTGTACCGCAGTCTGTCTGAGGGTTAAATTTAGGAGAAGCCAGGGAATCCAGAACTTTCCAGTAGCGGCGGCTCTTCCATAAATCCTTAAAAGACTTATCTGCAATATTGCCGATATGGAAATTTTTAAATCTGCTGTTAAAGAGCATGCCGCAGGGGGCCACAAGCCCTGATCCGGAAAATTGCATGATGAATGCCGGTCCGTAACAATTACTGTATCTGCGTTTGCCACCGCTGAGTATCTTACTCCATTTTACTTTTACTAAATATTTATCGTCGGAGTATCT
>WJKZ01000107.1 GCA_014728785.1 Candidatus Omnitrophota bacterium | reverse complement strand
CCAGAAATTATACTTTCGGGCGGTACCGGCGCTTATGGTTATATGCTTATCCGGGGCTATTTTAAGGGCATCGTGTATATTTCTATCAAAAGTATAAAGCTCGAAGTGCTTTCCGTACCTTTCTTTTATCTCGGTTATAACTTCCGCGAAATCAGAGTCACCCGAAACAAGAGCGGCAGTATCGTAATGATTAAGCACTGCCTTTGAAAACATATCCAGAGCAATCTTTGTGTCCAAACCCTTCTGTACCCAGCCTCCGTGAATTCTCACAAGCCTGCCCAGCTTTACTTCAAAATAGGGTATAGTTAATTTTAAATCCCGAATGTATTCCTGCTGTTCCTGATAAGTCTGAGGATTTTCCTGCTTGTTGAATTCCGCGGAATAATAATAGCACCTTATGAGGTTGCGTCTTTGAATAATCCACTTTATTATATTATGCCACTGGATTTCTCTTCTCCGTATAGTAGGACGCGTACCCCTAAACTCTTTCATCTTCTGAACAACATATTCTGCATCCAAAAATATCATTAAACGTTCCATGTAACCTCCAAATTGGTTAATTGGTTAATTTTTCATCCCTCATCCCTCTGCGATTAGGCATCGGCATACAGGCTACAGGTTGCAAGACACAAGCCCCAGACTATGAGCCATCAGCCATGAACCATGAGCTATCATCGTCCCTCGTCGGTCCTCTGCCTTCTGTTAACTGACGTCCGTAGACTATCCTCAGTATGTTTTTCTATTCTTCAATTTCCTCCATCTCTCAAAGAGAGATTCACATTCACCGAGCATAAAGCCCGCCTTTATTTTTATCTTCGCCCTGCCTAATCTTTTCATCTCTTTACAGCTTATGGGGAGCTCATTGAAACCCGCACGTTTCGCCTCTTTAATTGAGGTTCCGAAGATTACCTTATCCACCCTTGCCCAGTGCAGAGCAGAAAAACACATAGGGCAAGGCTCGGTAGTCGAATAAACCTCACAACCAGACAAGTCAAAAGTACCCAGCAATTTAGAAGCCCTGCGGATAGCTTCTATCTCGGCGTGGCAGGTAGCATCTTTTTTTAAAACCCTGTTTCTGCCTCTGGCTATAATTTTTCCTTCTTTTACAATACAGGCCCCGAATGGGCCGCCGTCTATCGCTTTTAAGCTCCTGCCGGCCTCTTTTATTGCCGCAAGCATGTATGTTTTTCCCGGATGTGTATTCATATTATTATATATTACCTAAAATATATTAATTTGGCTATAACCATCCGCACATGGAAAAAGCACAGATTGTCTTGGCATCTATTATATCTCCTTTCCTAAAAAGCTTTCTTACCTCGGGGCCTCTAACTTTACACACTTCTATTATCTCATCTTCCTCGAGGTTTGATTTCTCTTTTTTTAAACCTTCGGCTTTAAAAACAGTAATTTTCTCAGTTGAGTATCCCGGGACAGGGTATATGGCACCGAGCTTTGAGAATTTATCCGCAGAATATCCCGTTTCCTCTATTATCTCTCTACGGGCACAATGAAGAGGGGACTCTTTATCTTCAAGAGTTCCGGCAGGTAATTCATAAATAAAAGAATCTATCACGGGACGGAACTGCCGGATTAAAATAACAGTCTCTTCCTCCAGGAAAGGCACTATCAGGGCTGCCCCGGGATGGCGTATGAATTCAAGAGTAACATGGCGGCCGTTAGGCAGGAATTTAGTTTGAGTGTAAAGCTGAAGCAACTTTCCCTTAAATAGTTTCTTTAGACGCCCCTGCATTTAGCTTTATGTTTTAAAATGAGAAGAAAACAATTCATAAAGAACACGGTTGTCTTCTGCCGAGAGCACATTTTTGCGGTTTTCTTCTGACATCAAAAATTTTGTTATCTCGGCCATAAACTGCAGATACGATTCCGGGGATTCCGCGGATGCTAGAATCATAACGAAAATTGTCGAGGGCTTGCCGTCTATTGAATCAAAATCTGCTCCCTCTTTCTTCACCCCTATGGCGCAAATTATCCTGTCTATAGCTTTAGTCTTTGCGTGAGGAAGAGCGATTCCGTCCTGCATACCCGTCGACATATTTATCTCTCTCTCGTATAAATCCTTAAGAGCAACTTCTTTTTCGGATTGGGCCAGACACCCCGCTTTTACGAGCAATTCAACAAGCTCTTCAATTATACCTTCTTTTTTATCGGCTGAAAGGTGGGTGGTTACGGCCAAGGGGGTAATCATCTGACATACATTGGTTTTGCCGTTAGTGGGTTTGGTCTTAATGTCAAATATGCTTCTGCCGATAGATTTTTTATCGGCCAGATTCTGTAAATTACGCATCACCTTTTCAAGTTCAGCCAAAACTTCATAAAAAAGAGTGTG
>WJKZ01000106.1 GCA_014728785.1 Candidatus Omnitrophota bacterium | reverse complement strand
GACGAAGACCTGGGCACGAACAGGAATTTTGAGCCGAAAATAGACGATTTCAACCCGCCGGACATAAAAGTTAAGGATTTTTAATAATAATCCTTGATAAAATCTTTAAAGAAAGATATATTTAAAATATAAAGGCTGACGTTTTATGAAAAATATACCTGCCGAATATAATTATAATATCCATCAAAGTAATCTTGAGATACCTTTGTGCCCTCTTTTTGGCTTATTGCTTAAGGTTTGCAATTACGGGAAATTTGGGCATAGAGGTATGAGAAGCTAAAACGAGGATTGAGCGGTTAAGTAAATAATGAAGATTAACGCATTTTTTTGGGCTTTTTTGACAGCATTAATCTGGGGAGTAGTACCTTTAATAGAAAAAATAGGATTGATAAAGGCTAAGCCCTTGGCAGGTTTGTTTTACAGATCTTTAGGGGTGTTTTTGGCTATTCCACTGATGTTGATTTTTCTTATCAGGCCTTCGCAGCTGAGAAGCCTTGATGTCCGTTCGGCTTTATTGCTGATTTCAGGAGGATTTCTGGCCAGCTTTGTAGCCCAATTCTGTTTTTATAATAGCCTAAAGACAGGGGAGGTTTCCAGAGTTGTGCCTGTAGCGGGCATGTATCCTTTAGTTTCTTTTATTCTGGGAATTATGATTTTAGGAGAATCAGTTACTCTGATAAAATTATTTGGAGTTGTATTGGTAGTTACAGGGGTGTGGCTTTTAAAAGCAGGTTAAATGCAGGAATAGGTTGAACAGGGGAGGATGTTGTGAGTAAGAGATTGGTTTCAGTTGTAACTATCTTAATCCTGACAGCAGGGTTAAGTTTTTCTGCCTACGGGGCAAAGATTCTATTGAAAAGCGGAGAGATAGTGGAAGGCAAGATTGTAGAGAGGACAAACGAATATATCCGGGTGATTGACGCCAGAGGCTATATTACTAAGTATGACCGGGATATAATAGAAAAAGAAAACGCCGACGAGATTGAGAAAAACCTACCTTCTCAGGAGGAGTACCACCAGAACAGACAGTATCCTCAACAGCCAGGAGTGATAGTTACCGAAGAAAAAACCGTAACCGAAATAAAGAAAGGGGTTGAGCAAAAATACAAAGATATAGGAACAGCTCTTGAGGACGCATTTGATGAGTATTTGAAAAAACTGAAAAATCCTCAGGAAGATGGCGAGGGAGAATAATATAGTAGAGAATATTATAGGTTTACGCGAAGGGCTTAATAATTGGCTTCTTGAGCATGTTACTCCTTCTAATATTGTTTTTTTCGTATTTGCCGTCTATGCGGTAGGTACGGCAGTTTATATTTTTGATTTTTCTACCCGGAGTTATAAAGACGGTGAGTGGAGGCTGAGCCTTAAGGCTTTCCGGAATATATTAGGATTCAATTTTTTTCTTTTATTGTTCGCGTTGTTATTCATATTTGCTTTTCCTGAAGGGAGATTTACCGAATTTGCCAAAAATTTTCTGGAAAACAATTCAGCTCTTTTAATAAAAGGGGCAATGATTCTGTTTGCTGTTTCGGTACTTTCTACTTTAACCGGAATAGTGTATCATTTTATGCGGATGCGGCGTTATTAACCGGGATGTTTTAATTGACAAAGGAGGGTATCTATGAGCAAAAAAAGGAGATTTTTAAGTCTGCATACATATAAGAAACTGAGATTTTTAAATTTCGTGCTGGTTGCTATTATATTAATAGCGTTCGTAAACGCAACCCTTTCTGTTAAGATGCTGGAGGAAAAGAAATTATTCTGGGGAATGGATGCGGGTAATTTTATGCTCCAGTTTACTTTTGTGGTAGTAAGCCTGATTTTGGTAGCCACACTGGTTTATGTGCTGCATTACGGTTTCGGAGCCGTTTCCCGGATGGAGAGGATACTTGATGAGATCGCAGGAGGCAATTATTCCCTGAGGATAAATTTACGCAAGAAAGATATCATGCTTCCCCTGGCGGAGAAGATGAATAAAGTGATAAGTCTCTTAGAGAAGAAAGCAAAAAATCAATAATACATTCTATATCCTGCAGACGGTATGAAGATCAGTATTTATTATTTTTCCGGTACAGGAAATTGTCTGAAGATTGCCAAAGATTTATCAAGACGTCTTGGAGGAGCAGATAAGGTCGCTTTGAATTACTTAACGGAGAAAGCGTCTTTCACAGAGAATGAGAAGGTTATAATAGTTTATCCCGTTTATATCTTCGGTCTACCGCTGATTGTCGAAAGGTTCATAAAAAATTCCGATTTTTCCTATTCGGCTACCATAACAGGCATAGCTACCTTTGGCGGTGTCTCCGGTTATGCAGGCAGACAGTTCAGAAAGTTAACGGCAGAGAAAAAAGTAAAATGTGAAGGGCTTTTTTTTATAAAGATGCCCGGTAATTACACCCCCCTTTATGAAGCGTTACCTTTACCCGCCCAGAAAGAGCTCCTGAGAAAGGCGGAGGAGAAAACAGAGAAGATAGCAGATTCAATATCGTCGAACAGAATTTGCATAGAGAAGGATGTATTTTTTATTTCGGCTTTTATATTTTCTTTAATCTATAAAGCCGCAAAAAACAAGCTTCCTTCAATGGACAGAAACTTCTGGACAGATCAAAGCTGCGACGGTTGTTCCGTTTGTGCCCTCGTTTGCCCGGTAGGTAATATTTCCATGAAAGACCGGAAACCTTTCTGGCTGCATAAATGCGAACAGTGTTTCGGATGCTTCCATTGGTGTCCGCAGGAAGCTATACAATACAAGAAATCTACTATAGGACGGAAAAGGTATAGAAACCCGGATGTTGTTGTGGGAGAATTTTTAAATTCAGGAACCAGAGAAAAGGAGGCAAAATGGAAGTGAAAATAACGCGGCCCAAGAATGAAGAGATAGAAAAATCGGGTATAAAAGAATGGCCCATCTGGGAAAAAGAAGAAAGTAAATTCGACTGGTATTACGACGAAAAAGAAACCTGTTATCTCTTGGAAGGTGAAGTAAAAATAGAAATCCCCGATGGAGAGGATATTAGAATTTCCGAGGGAGATATGGTAGTATTTCCCAAGGGACTGAGATGTGTTTGGGATATAAAGAAGAAGGTTAGAAAACACTATAATTTTGGCTGAGAGAAAGATATGGAAGCTAATAACCCTCAGGAAAGAAGAAGATATTCACGCATGGACGGTAAGTTCGTTGTAAGTTATAAAATAAAAAACTCGGCAATGGGTTATGATTTATCTCAGACAAGGAATGTCTGCCAGAAAGGACTCATGCTTACTACCGGCCGCTATTTCGAGAAAGGGGTCGTTTTAGAGATGTCTATACGTTTTCCTTTCATTATTCAGAAGATAAAAGTTAATGGCGAAGTAGTAGACTGTAAAGAGGTGGTAGGCGGGAGGCTTTACGAGACAAGGGTTAAGCTTCTGGATTTGGATGAGAATTTTGTAAAAGAATTAAGCAATTTTATAGAACGCAAGCTTAAAGGCCCGGGAAATAGATAATATAATCTGTGAGAAAGGCTCTCTATAACATAAACGACAAATTCAAGACACTCTGGAAAAATTATCTATTGCAGAGTTTTTTGGCAAGCCTGGCCATATTTATTGTTTTGTTGTTTTTAAGCCTCAAACATACAGTCATAGTAGTCTCGATAGGAGCCACTGCTTTTATAATATTTGCTATGCCTGAAAGTTTGACTGCCAGACCCCGCAACGTGATAGGTGGTTATATTATAGGTATAATTACAGGAGTTATATTTTCTTTTCTGCCCCACAATTCTTTTTTGTTTTCCACTATTGTATATTCTTTGGCGGTGGGATTCTCTATTTTTTTTATGGTGGCTACTGATACAGAACACCCGCCGGCTTCGGGGATAGCTTTAGGTTTAACCGTAGAAGCACTCGCCTGGGAAGTAGTGCTGATTACTTTTGTGAGTGCAGTCGTACTTTCCTGCACCAAATACTGTTTCCGCAGGTACTTGAAAAATTTAGTTTAAATACTCTGGATTTATATCCTTCCGGTATAATTTGGCTTTTTTAAACTGCGCCTTTGCATGACGGAGGGGTTTAGCTTTTGATATTTTGAGGTTTTTAAAATTGCCAATAATTTCAACAATGGTATAATTTTTTTACTAAAAATTATTTTATAAACGCCGCAATAAGTCCGGGTTTGTTTTTTAAACCAAAAACACTATTTTTTAGAGATGGTTTCAAAATTATTTTCTTTAGGTCATTCGGGCCTTGATGTTTATGAAGTGGAGGCTGAAGTAGATGTTCAGCGGGGTCTTCCGGCAATATCTCTTGTAGGCTTGGCGGATACGGCTGTTAAGGAGAGCAGAGACAGGCTAAGGTCAGCTATAAAGAATAGCGGTTTCGACTTCCCTCGTCAGAGGATTACCATAAATTTAGCTCCTGCCGGCATAAAAAAGGAAGGTACCCATTTTGATTTACCCATTGCTTTGGGAGTTATTTTTTCTTCGCTCAAGCGGGATTTAGATTTATCATCTTATATTTTTCTGGGAGAGTTATCTCTGGAGGGAGAGGTAAAAGGGGTAAAAGGAGTTTTTCCTATGGCCCTGGAAGCCAGGAAGCTAAACAAAAAATTAGTTTTACCTGCCGCCAACGCCGGCGAAGCTGCCTTAGCCAGAGGGTCCGAAATTTATCCCGTCAATAATTTGAGACAGGCGGTATCTTTCTTAAGCGGCCAAAGCCGTATCAATCCGTTCAGTCAGGATTTTTCTTCTCTTTTTAATGCTTCTCCTTATTATGAGGTTGATTTCTCTGAGGTAAAAGGGCAGACCTTTGCCAGGAGGGCTTTAGAAGTAGCTGTTTCCGGCATGCACAATATCCTTATGGTAGGTCCTCCCGGTGTGGGCAAGACTATGCTGGCTAAAAGGATACCTACTATTTTGCCGGATATGGAGTTCGAGGAGATACTCGAGGTTACTAAAATTTACAGCATAAGCGGTTTTCTCAACAAAAACGGCTTCCCGATAAGAAACCGGCCTTACCGTTCTCCTCATCATACTGCCTCCAGCATAGCTTTATCCGGAGGGGGGATAAATATAAGACCCGGCGAAGTTACCCTGGCCCACAAAGGGGTTCTTTTTATGGATGAATTGCCGGAATTTAACCGGGATTGTCTGGAAGTGTTAAGGCAGCCGTTGGAAGAGGGGTGTGTCAATATTTCACGGGCTAACAAGCAGGCTAGATTCCCTTCAGAATTTATTTTTGTCGGAGCAATGAACCCTTGTCCGTGCGGTTATTTCGGCTCCCGCAGCAGAAACTGCAACTGCAGCTCCCATCGAATTCATAAATACAGAAACAGAATTTCCGGACCCCTGCTTGACAGGATAGATATCCATGTGGAATTGGCAGAGATGAAAACAAAGGAATTGATGTCGCACCACGGTAATTCTGAAAGCTCAAAAAGCATGAAAGAAAGAGTTGAGGCGGTGCGCAGATTGCAAAAACAGAGGTTCTCTAAGGATAAGATACTTTTTAACTCCCAGATGAACCAGAAACAGATAAGGGAGTTCTGCCTGCTCACTCCTGAAGCTAAAAATATTCTGGAATCGGCCATAAGCCATTTCGGCTTAAGCGCAAGAGCCTATGATAAAATACTCAAAGTTTCAAGGACCATTGCCGACCTCAATGAGCGCAGAGAGATATCCGCAGAGGATATATCCGAAGCAGTTCAGTACCGGAGTCTGGACAAGAGGATATGGGTGTAATCTGTTCTAAAAATGGGTTGCCCAAAGCATTTTTTATCTTTATAATAATCCCATGGCAGAGATATTCGACGAGATATTCCATAATAAAGTCCTTTGGATAACCCTTATAAGCTGGGCAGTTGCTCAGAGTACCAAGATATTAATAGGGCTAATACAAGGGAAAAAGTTTAATTTTTTCTGGGTTTTACGTACCGGCGGTCTTCCTTCAGCTCACAGTGCGGCGGTAGTAGCTCTTTCGTTGTCTCTGGGGAAAGAAGTTGGTTTTTCTTCGGGTCTTTTTGCTTTGAGCGCCATATTTGCTTTGATAACCATGTTTGACGCTCAGACCTGGCGGCGTTACATCGGGGTTCAGGCCAGAGTGCTTAACAAGATGATGGATGATATCCAGGAAAAGAAAAAGATAGAGGAGAGTCGTCTTAAGGAATTAGTAGGCCATACGCCGGTAGAAGTTCTTGCCGGGGCCTGTATAGGCATAGTTATATCAATAATGTTCTGGTAAAATATAAATGTAAAGGAGAAGCATGAAAAAGGTTCAAATAATAATAGTTTCTTTAATAATTTTGTTAGTAGGATTCTCCGCTTTTATTTTCTTTTCAGGGGATAAAGAGAAACGAATCCCTTCTCCTTCCTCTTTGTTCAAAGAGGCCCGGGAGAAATTAGAGAATAACGAGCTCCTGGAGGCTAAAGATTTATACAGGAAGGTACTGGAGGAGAGTGAAAACATAGAACAGCTAAGGGAAATTCAGGACAAAATAGAGACAATAAATGTGGATATACTTTTTTCTCCCCGCAAGGATGAATGTACTACCATATACGAAGTCAAACCCAATGACGCCTTGTTTAAGATAGCACGGAAATTTAATACCACAGTAAATCTTATAAAAAGAGCAAACAATTTAACTTCCGATATAATACGGCCGGGACAGGAATTAAAAATAAACAATTGTAAGTTTTCGATAGTAGTAGATAAATCCCAAAACATTCTTTTTTTAAAGAGGGGAGACGAGCTGTTTAAGACTTACAGAGTATCTACAGGGAAAAACAATAACACCCCTACCGGAACTTTTAAAATCATCAACAAGCTGGAAAACCCTACCTGGTATAAAACAGGAGCCGTTATACCGCCCGGCAGCCCCGAAAACATTCTTGGTTCCAGGTGGATGGGCTTCGATACCAGCGGTTACGGCATACACGGGACCACTGAACCTCAGGATTTAGGAAAACAGATCACCTTAGGCTGTATCAGGATGAGAAACGATGAGGTGGAAGAGTTATATGATATTGTACCTGTGGGCACAGAGGTTACTATTGTAGATTAAAAAATTATGACAGTCTGGGAATTTGAAAAACCGATTATTGAATTAGAGACCACAATAGAGGAGCTCAAAAAATTCGCTCTGGAAAAAGAAGTTGATTTGTCTTCAGAGACGGTCAAGCTGGAAGAGAAACTTTCTCTTTTAAAAAAAGAAATATATTCCAATCTTACCCCCTGGCAAAAGGTACAGATTGCCCGGCATCCTGACAGGCCTAATGTAGGAGATTATATCAAACTCATAATGAAAGATTTCGTAGGTTTGGGCGGCGATAGACTTTTCGGAGAGGACAAGGCTGTGATTTGCGGATTTGCCAGATTGGAAAATAAAAAATTAGCCGTTATCGGCCACCAGAAAGGGAAAGGT
>WJKZ01000105.1 GCA_014728785.1 Candidatus Omnitrophota bacterium | reverse complement strand
CTACACAAACGGCGAGTGGTATGAAGCAGACGTAACAAATATCCCTTACGACCCGGCAAATCCCAATGCCGCGTATCTGTTTGAGGCAAGTGACGGAACCGATGATGCAACAGGAGACCCGGCCGGCTCTACCAGCGGCCCTCAGATACTCCAGACCATAAGCGTAACGGTTTCGCCTTCAAGCTATGACTTTAGCCTGGTAGACCCTGGGACCTACACCATCTCGACTTCTGATATCGACGTTACAAATGACGGAGACGGAGACCAGGACTATAAATTGCAGATAACGACATCTCCTGCCTCATGGAGTGTAAAAGAGGATGCAGGGGACCCTGCGGCGGATGAATATAAATTATTCGGCCTTTTTAATTCAATTCAGCCTGCAGACGGAGACTTTACCGATACTCAAGACGTGCTCCTTGAAAGCGGCCAGAAAGACTGCGATACCACCAACTTCGCAGGAGATGAAGATGGAGACGACGTTGCCTCAACCGGGGTAATACACCTGTGGTTTCGCTTCGGTGCACCCTCCACAACTACTGAAGACCAGCAGCAGTCAATGGTTGTAACCATTGAGGCATTCTCATCAGGTGAGTTTTAACAGCAGACTCTCGATTAACCCACCTTTTTTGAGCCTCTTTAAAAAAAATATAATAGAGATATAATAATATCTACCGACAGGACTTTAACAGGTATATGGGAGATTTCATCCTGCGGCTAATGAAATAGAGATGAGGGATAAAATAAGAGAAGTTGTAAAAATCCTTAAAAATTCTCAAAGAATCCTCTTTGTAACCGGCGCAGGCATTTCAGCCGATTCGGGTCTCCCTACTTACAGGGGGATAGGGGGCCTTTATAACGATAATTTTACAAGCGCCGGGGTGCCTATTGAGACAGTCCTCGCCGGGCAGACTTTAAGGGTGAGACCTGAACTTACCTGGAAATACCTGCTTCAGCTTGAAGAAAGATGCAGGAATGCTAAGTTTAATACTGCTCACAAGATAATAGCCCAGATGGATGATTATTTTGACTACGTAAGAGTATTTACCCAGAATATAGACGGCTTCCATAAGGCAGCAGGTTCTAAAAACGTTACCGATATTCACGGAGATATGCATATCTTGTATTGCGAATCTTGCAGTTGGCGTAAATATTTTGATGATTACAGCAAATTGTCCCTTTTGCCGCTTTGTCCTGAATGCGAGAAACCAATTCGTCCCGAGGTAGTTTTTTTCGGAGAGATGCTGCCCGTTAGTAAGATAGACAGCTTTACAGGCGAGGTAGATACTTTCGATGTTTATTTCTCAATAGGCACAACCGGGGTTTTTCCCTACATAAAATACCCTTTTTTAGTCGCACATCAGCTAAACAGGCCGGTAGTTGAGATTAACCCTTCAGATACCGAGTTGTCTGCCTTAGCCGATATAAAAATTTCTGAAGGCGCAACCGATGCCCTGGCTAAAATTTGGGAGCTGTACAAAAAAGAAGCAGGGTTTAACCGCAAGGAGGGGTGATTAAATGTATAATGCAATAAGCTTTGCGGGGATTTTTATTTTGATGGGCATCGCCTGGCTTCTTTCTTCAGATAAAAAGAACATGAACTGGCGCCTTATTTTTTGGGGGGTAGTAATACAATTATTAATAGCTTTGTTTATATTCAAAGTCCCTTTGGGGACTAAGATTTTTCTTTTTCTGAATAATATCGTAATTAAGGTTTTGGATTCGGCCTCAGCCGGCGCCAGGTTCATATTCGGGAGGCTCGCCATTCCTCCGGGCCAGACAGGCGTTGCCGGCGAAGAATCCCTGGGGTCTATCCTTGCTTTTCAGGTTTTCCCTACTATTATCTTTTTTTCATCGCTTGTGGCAGTCCTGTATTTTTTAAATATAATGCCCCGTATAATCCGGGGGTTTTCCTATATTTTTACAAAGTTTATGCGGGTTTCCGGAGCAGAATCTCTTGTGGCTGCCAGTAATATTTTTGTAGGAATTGAATCAACCTTAACCGTCCGGCCTTATTTAAAGAATATGACTGCTTCTGAGTTATGTACTGTTTTAAGTACAGGCATGGCTACGGTTGCCTCAAATGTATTGGTCTTATACGTGTTTAGCTTAAAAGCAGAATTTCCCTCAATTGCGGGACATCTTGTTTCGGCCTCTCTTTTATCGG